>JABFXD010000578.1 GCA_013361925.1 Streptomyces sp.
GCGCCCACCGGTCCTGCGCCCACCGGTCCCGCGCTCATGAGGCGAGCGCCTTGGTCAGGTCCGTCAGGACGATCCGCGCGGCCAGCGGGCCGCCCGCGCTGTTCCAGGCCGAGCCCTCGATGACGACGACATGGCCGTCCTGTTGTGCCTTCAGCTTGCTGAAGTTGGCCACCTTGCGGGCTTCGGCGTACGCCTTCTCGCCGTCGGCCTGGTCGCCGAGGGTGCCGAAGAACAGCCAGTCGCCGTCGATGGTGGACAGCTTTTCGAGGCTCACCGGTTCGCTGTGTCCCGCGCTCGCGCCCTGCTGGTCCTTCGGCCGGGCCAGGCCCAGAGCGGTGAGGGTGGAGCCGACATGGCCGACGCCCTTGCCGACGACCGACGGCGCCCCGTTCTGCCAGCGGACCACGCTGACGACAGAGTCTGCGTTGTCGCCGAGCTGCTTCTTCGTGGCGGCGACGTCCGTGTCGAAGTCGGTGAGGATCTTCTCGGCCTGGTTCCGCTTGTTGAGCGCGTCGGCCGTCGCGGTGAACGCCTTCTTCCAGTCCTCGTTGAGTGCGGCGGTGACGACGGTCGGGGCGATCGCCTCCAACTTGGTGACCTCGCTCTTCACCGCGGTCGTCTCGTCCAGCAGGATCAGATCGGGTTGGAGCGCCGCGAGCTTCTCCATGTCTGCCTCTGCGACGGTGGCGACGACCTGTGCCTTGGACGCCTTGTCGGCCAGGTAGGTGGACACGCCGTTCTGGCCGCGGCCGGCGGTGGCGCCGACCGGTTCGATGCCGAGGGCGAGGGCGGCGTCCAGGGTCGGCTCGCTGAGTGTGACGACCTTCTGCGGGTCGCTCGGCACGTCGACCTCGCGGCCGGTGGCGTCGGTGATCCGACGCGTGCTCGACGCCTCGGCGGCGCCGCCGTTTCCGTCTGAACCGCCGCAGCCGGTCAGGAGCGCCGCTCCCGAGACGACGGCCAGGGCGGAGGTCAGGACGGCCCGGCGAGAGGCACGTGCACAGGACATGGGGGTGCAGCTCCTTGAATGAGGGGGATGGGGCGAGCGGAAGGTGCTCGCGGGTGGCGGGTGCGGTTCAGGCGCCGAACAGGCGCACCAGGCCGTCGGCCAGCGCTCCGTGCCAACAGGCGTAATCGTGGCCGCCGTTGAACTCGTCGTAGGTGACCGGATAGCCCTTCTTGCGCAGTGCCTCGTGCAGGAGGCGGCTGTGGTCGACCATGGAGCCCTCGTGCAGTCCGACGTCGAGGTGGACCGTGACGGGTCTGGGGGCCACGCCGGTGAACCGGCTGACGAGCCAAGGGGCGCCGAACACCGGGGGTTTGGGGCCGCTGAGGGCCGGAAGCCCCGGTCGCCACCACAGCGACGGCGACTGGGCGAGTACCCGGCCGAACCGGTCGGGGCGCAGACAGCCGGCGTACAGGGCGGTGATCGCGCCCAGGCTCTGCCCGGCCACCACCGTTCGCCGGGGGTCGGTGGTGAGCGGGAGGCGGCCCGCGGCCCATGGCAGCAGTTCGTCCGCGAGGAACGTCACGAACGCGTCCCGCGCCCCGAGTTCACGCCACCGGGTGTGCCGGTCCACCGCGTCCGGCGCCAGCACCGCGAGCGGCGGCAGCGTCCCGTCCGCGATCAGCGCGTCGAGCGTGTGGCCGAACCGGAGCCTGCCGAACCACATGTCACCGTCGCTGAGCACCAGCACGGGCAGCGGTGCGGTGCCGCCGGTGTGGTGGCCGGGCGGCAGATAGATCCAGGTGTCCCGGTCGCCGCCGAGGGACGGCGCGGGTACCCGGTGGCGCTCGACCCGGCCGGCCGGCGCAGCGGTACGACGGGTGGTCCAGGGCTGTGCCGGGGCGTTCGGCAGAGCGAACAGCGAGGCGGCGATGGGGCTCCAACGAGTGGGCAGGGAAAGCGGGTTGAGCGGATCGGGCGCCGCGTGCGCGGTCAGCGAGTGCAGCAGCTGCTGGAGTTCGCCCGGTTGGGCGGGGGGCTCCTTGGGCGAGATGTCGGCCGCCATGCGGTACGTGCCGCGATGGTCGGCCCGCAGCCGGAGGCCCAACTGCCAGACGTCGGTGCCGGGTACCCGCTCCAGCAGGGAGCCGGCGAGATGCTCGCGGTCGATGATCCGGTTGGCGCACAGCAGCACCTGACGGGTGGCCCGGTGGCCCCGCCACAGGAAGGTGACGGCCCGATGGCCGGGTTCGTCCTCCAGTTCCTCGACGAGTGGGGTGCCGAGGGACTCCACCTCGGCCCAGAACGCCTCGGTGAGCGCGGCGCGTCGCTGGTCGTCGGCTCCGGCGAGCTGGGCCACGAGGCGCGCGACGCGCGGTCCGGTGACGCGGACGGGCCGGACGTCGTGGCGCGGATCCCGCAGGGCTGGTGCCGGGATGACGGGCATCTCTCCTCTTCTCGTCGCCTTCTCGTGGGCTCTGGTCGCCGCTCACAGCGCGTGTCGTTGGCGCGGCGGGTCAACACGAGGCATGCGCAGGGCAGTAGGTATGGCAAGCTCTGTCGACGAAATCGTCAACAACCAAGGTTAGGTTAGCCTAAGCTAAGCACATGTCCATAGGAATTCGCCCCCGGCCACGAGGAAATCCACCTCTCCCCGGTGAGGACCGCCGCCCGGTCCGCTCCCGGGCATCTCGGCGCGCCGCGGGCCTGCTGCTCGGCCTGGTTCTCCTGGCCGCGGCCGGTTGTCTGTCCCTCACCGTCGGTACCAAGCAGATCCCGATCGACCAGGTCTGGTCAGGGCTGTTCGCGCCCTCCGGCACCGAGAACGACGCGATCGTGCGCGAGCTGCGCCTGCCCCGCACCCTCATCGGCATCGCCGTCGGCGCCGCACTCGGCCTGGGGGGCGGTGTCATGCAGACGCTGACCCGCAACCCCCTCGCCGACCCCGGACTCCTGGGTGTCAACGCGGGCGCCGCCGCGGCCGTCGTCACCGCGATCGGCGTCCTCGGCATCACGTCGTTCACCGGCTATCTGTGGTTCGCACTCGCCGGAGCGGCCCTGGCGGCCGCCGCCGTCAACGCCCTCGGCGGCGGCCGACGCGCCACACCGGTCCGCCTCGCCCTCGCCGGAACCGCCGTCAACGCCGCCCTGTTCGGCTACATCAACGGCCTGCAACTGTGGGATCTCAGCACCCTCGACGAGATGCGGTACTGGTCGGTGGGCACCCTCGCCCGCCGCGACCCGTCCCTGCTGCTCACCGTGGCCCCCCTGCTCGCCGCCGGTGCCCTGCTCGCCCTCGCCCTGGCCCGCCCGCTCGGCGCGATCACGCTGGGCGAGGACCAGGCCCGGGCCCTGGGCACCGACATCCGGCGGACCAGGCTGCTGTCCGTCGTCGCCATCACCCTGCTGTGCGGCGGCGCCACCGCCGTGTGCGGGCCCATCGGCTTCATCGGCCTGATGATCCCCCACGCGGTCCGTTCGTTCTGGGGCCCCGACCCCCGCCGGCTGTTCCCGTACTGCGCCCTCTACGCCCCCGTCCTCCTGCTCGTCTCCGACGTGATCGGCCGCGTCGTCGTCCCGCCCTCGGAGATCGAGGTCGGCATCGTCACCGCCTTCCTCGGCGGACTCCTCTTCATCCACCTCGTACGACAGCACAAGGCGGTCCGGCTGTGACGCTCCTGCACCGGGACCGGACGGCACTCGTGCGCACCGGCCGCTGGTCCCTCCGTTTTCACCCGCGAGCCCTGCTCGTGTGCGCGGTGCTGGCCGTGCTCGCCACGTGCACCACGGTCCTGGCGGTCGGCACCGGCAGCTACGAGCTGTCCCCGCCGGACGTGCTGCGCACCTTCGCCGGGAACGGCCCGCCCGGCGCCGAGTTCATCGTGCTAGACCTGCGCCTGCCGCGCGCCCTCGTGGCGCTGCTCGTCGGCTTCGGCATGGGGATGGCGGGCGCCGTCTTCCAGTCGCTGACCCGCAATCCGCTCGGCAGCCCCGACATCATCGGCTTCGGCAACGGTGCCTCCGCCGGCGCGCTCGTCGCGATCGTCTTCTTCGACGCGGGTGACCCCCAGACGGCCGTCGGCGCGGTCTGCGGCGGCTTCGCCACCGCCGCCGCCGTCTACCTGCTGGCATGGAAACGCGGGGTGCACGGCTTCCGCCTCGTCCTCGTCGGCATCGGCGCTTCAGCGGTGCTGGGAGCGGCGACCGAATTCCTCTACGTCCGTGCCGACATCGGCAAGGCCGCGCAGGCCGCGAGCTGGACGATCGGCTCGCTCAACGCCCGCGACTGGGGCGACGTCAGGATCGGCGCCCTGGGCTTGGCGCTGCTCGTCCCGCTGGTCCTGGCGTACGCACGCCGTCTGACCGTGCTGGAGATGGGCGACGACACGGCGGGCGCCCTGGGGGTTTCCCCGGAACGCAGCCGGCTGGTGCTGCTGTGCGCCGGCACCGGCCTCACGGCGATGGCGGTCGCGGCGGCCGGCCCGATCCCGTTCGTGGCGATGGCCGCGCCCCAACTCGCCCGCCGGGTCACGGGGGCGGCCGGGCCGAACATCCTGCCCGCCGCCTGGACGGGCGCCCTCCTGGTCTCCGCCGCGGACCTCGCCGTACAGCGGGTGACCGGCTCGGCCCTGCTGCCGGTCGGTGT
>JABFXD010000830.1 GCA_013361925.1 Streptomyces sp.
ACACGGGCGTACCCTGGTGTACGCCGAAGAATCGAAGCTACAGGGAGCCGATGTGTCCGCAGTCACACCCGACGGACGCAAGATGCTGCGCCTGGAGGTCCGGAACGCCCAGACCCCCATCGAGCGCAAGCCCGAGTGGATCAAGACGCGGGCGAAAATGGGTCCCGAGTACACCGCGATGCAGAAGCTCGTGAAGAGCGAGGGACTGCACACGGTCTGCCAGGAAGCCGGCTGTCCCAACATCTACGAGTGCTGGGAGGACCGCGAGGCCACCTTCCTCATCGGCGGTGACCAGTGCACCCGGCGCTGCGACTTCTGCCAGATCGACACCGGCAAGCCCGAGGCGCTGGACCGCGACGAGCCGCGCCGCGTCGGTGAGTCCGTGGTCACCATGGACCTCAACTACGCCACCATCACCGGCGTCGCCCGCGACGACCTGGAGGACGGCGGGGCCTGGCTGTACGCCGAGACCGTGCGCCAGATCCACCAGCAGACCGCGGAGCGCGAGGGCGGCCACACCAAGGTGGAGCTGCTCGCCCCCGACTTCAACGCCGTACCGGAGCTGCTCCAGCAGGTCTTCGAGTCCCGGCCCGAGGTCTTCGCGCACAACGTCGAGACGGTGCCCCGGATCTTCAAGCGCATCCGCCCCGGCTTCCGCTACGAGCGCTCCCTGAAGGTCATCACCGAGGCCCGTGACTTCGGCCTGGTGACCAAGTCCAACCTGATCCTCGGCATGGGCGAGACCCGCGAGGAGGTCAGCGAGGCGCTCCAGCAGCTGCACGACGCGGGCTGCGAGCTCGTCACGATCACCCAGTACCTGCGGCCCTCCGTCCGGCACCACCCCGTGGAGCGCTGGGTCAAGCCGCACGAGTTCGTGGAGCTGAAGGAGGAGGCCGACCAGATCGGCTTCTCCGGTGTGATGTCCGGCCCGCTGGTGCGGTCCTCGTACCGCGCCGGGCGGCTCTACCAGATGGCCGTCGAGAAGCGTGGGGCGTACGTCGCCTCGCAGGCGGTCTGAGACTCGCCGGAGAACGACTGGATGGCACTGCGTGCCATTCGGCGCGTGTGAATCCGAGCACAAGCAACTACCGCCCGGTAGTGGCCAATTGGCGCGGCCCTGGGCGTCCCCGCAGATGGGGGCACCCTCAGGGCCGCGTCGGTGTTTTCGGGCCGCATATCAAGGCTTCATTGGTGTTTGACCGGTCGGTCACGCCCTGGTAACACCATTCAGTGACCCTGGTTGTACAGCCAGTGCACCACTCACCAGAGCCGTTATCCCTGAGGGGGGACCTCCATCATGCAGGCCGCGCCCGTTCGCGCCACCGCCATCCCGTCGTTCACCGATGCACTGCGTGCCGTCGAGTCGCTGCTCATGAGCAGCGGCCAGCGCACCGCCCGCCGCAACGCCTGGACGTCCGTCCTGGAGGACCGCCGTCGCGCCAAGGACCGGGTCGAGGCGCAGCAGGTCCTGGAGAAGGCGATCGGCGCCCGCCTCTGAGCGCCTCCGCCGTCGTCCCCGCTCCGGACGCCACGTAGACTTCGTGGCATGGCGAGAAGTGACAGCGCGGCGGATGCCGCAAACCCCGGGCGTCTGAAGCAGATCGCCCTGACGTACAAGATGACCCGCAGGGCCGACAAGACGATCGGCCTGGTGCTCGCGGGTGTCTTCCTCCTCATCCTCGGTGTCTTTCTCGCGTTCGGTTTCCTGATCGGTCACCCGGTCTACCTCGGCATCCTGGGCCTCCTGCTCGCCTTCCTCGGAACGGCGATCGTGTTCGGGCGCCGTGCGGAGCGGGCCGCCTTCGGGCAGATGGAGGGACAGCCGGGCGCCGCCGCGGCCGTGCTCGACAACATCGGCCGGGGCTGGACGACGACCCCCGCGGTGGCGATGAACCGCAGCCAGGACGTGGTGCACCGGGCCGTCGGCAAGGCCGGCATCGTCCTGGTCGCCGAGGGCAACCCGAACCGGGTGAAGACCCTGCTGGCCGCCGAGAAGAAGAAGATGAACCGCATCGTCGCGGACGTGCCGGTGCACGACCTGATCGTGGGCACGGGCGAGGGCCAGATCCCGCTGAAGAAGCTGCGGACCTCGATGCTCAAGCTGCCGCGCGTGCTGACCGGCCCCCAGGTGACCGCGACCAACGACCGGCTGCGGGCGATGGGCGACCTGATGAGCAACATGCCGCTGCCGAAGGGCCCCATGCCGAAGGGCATGAAGCTGCCGAAGGGCGGCCCGAAGGCTCGCTGAATCGGCCTCTACGACGAGAAGGGCGCCCGGAGATCACTCCGGGCGCCCTTCTCGTCGTAGGTCGTACGCGTCTCAGATCCGAACCTCGACCGTGCGGGCCAGCCGGTCGTGCAGGCCACGGCCGTCGCGGTCCCAGATCAGGGCCGGGACGGCGAGGCAGAGCAGCAGCGTGCGCAGCAGGGCGCGCAGCGGCTTGACCTGGCCGGTGGCGAGGTCGACGACCCGGAGGCGGAAGAGGCGCTTGCCCGGGGAGAAGCCGAGGGTGCCGACCGTGAGGACGCTCATCACGAAGAAGACCAGGAGGGCCCAGTTGCCCGTCGCCTGGTCGTAGCCGTGCGTGATCAACTGGGATGCAATCAGCATGCTCATCCCCCAGTCCACCACCAGCGCCCCGAGGCGTCGTCCCGGGCGGGCGATGGAGCCCGGTCCCTCCTCGGGCAGCCCCAGCTGCTGACCCCGGTATCCGAAGTCCACACCGGCTTCCTCGGCGGCCGCGCGGGGGCCGGAGAGCCACGATCCGATTGCTTCCCTCTTGTCCACGCGTCCACGGTACTGCCCGCGTTTCGCGATACGGACAGGTGGGGTGGATCGGAAGGTGTCCGGTTAACTTGTGCGAAACAAATGGGTCACGCCTGAGAAATCACCCGTCCCTAGGGTCGGGAACAGCGTGTGCCACCGCACTGGCCGCACGAACGAACTACCACCCCGGCACGGAACCGTCGGGAGTAGGAGGAGCTGGATGTTCCAGAACGCCGACGAGGCCAAGAAGTTCATCGCGGACGAGGACGTCAAGTTCGTCGACGTCCGCTTCTGCGACCTGCCGGGCGTGATGCAGCACTTCACGATCCCGGCCGAGGCCTTCGACCCGGCCGAGGAGCTCGCCTTCGACGGCTCCTCGATCCGCGGCTTCCAGGCCATCCACGAGTCCGACATGGCGCTCCGCGCCGACCTGTCCACCGCGCGCGTCGACCCCTTCCGCCGCGACAAGACGGTCAACATCAACTTCTTCATCCACGACCCGATCACGGGCGAGCAGTACTCCCGTGACCCGCGCAACGTGGCGAAGAAGGCCGAGGCCTACCTCGCCTCGACCGGTATCGCGGACACCGCGTACTTCGGCCCCGAGGCCGAGTTCTACGTCTTCGACTCCGTGCGCTTCGCGACCGGTGCGAACGAGAGCTTCTACCACATCGACTCCGAGGCCGGCGCCTGGAACACCGGTGCGGTCGAGAACAACCGTGGTTACAAGGTCCGCTACAAGGGCGGCTACTTCCCGACCCCGCCGGTCGACCACTTCGCCGACCTGCGTGCCGAGATCTCGCTGGAGCTGGCCAAGTCCGGCCTCCAGGTCGAGCGCCAGCACCACGAGGTGGGCACCGCCGGCCAGGCCGAGATCAACTACAAGTTCAACACGCTGCTCGCCGCGGCCGACGACCTCCAGCTCTTCAAGTACATCGTGAAGAACGTCGCCTGGCGCAACGGCAAGACCGCGACCTTCATGCCGAAGCCGATCTTCGGTGACAACGGCTCGGGCATGCACGTCCACCAGTCGCTGTGGAGCAACGGCGACCCGCTGTTCTACGACGAGGCCGGCTACGCGGGCCTGTCGGACACCGCCCGCTACTACATCGGCGGCATCCTCAAGCACGCCCCGTCGCTGCTCGCCTTCACCAACCCGACGGTGAACTCGTACCACCGTCTGGTGCCGGGCTTCGAGGCGCCGATCAACCTGGTGTACTCGCAGCGCAACCGCTCCGCGGCCATGCGTATCCCGATCACGGGCTCCAACCCGAAGGCCAAGCGCGTCGAGTTCCGTGCGCCCGACTCCTCCGGCAACCCGTACCTCGCCTTCTCGGCGCTGCTGCTGGCGGGCCTGGACGGCATCAAGAACAAGATCGAGCCGGCCGAGCCGATCGACAAGGACCTCTACGAGCTGGCTCCCGAGGAGCACGCGAGCGTGGCCCAGGTCCCGACGTCCCTCCCGGCCGTCCTCGACTCCCTGGAGCGCGACCACGAGTTCCTGCTCGCCGGTGACGTCTTCACGTCCGACCTCATCGAGACGTGGATCGACTTCAAGCGCGCGAACGAGATCGCTCCGCTCCAGCTGCGTCCGCACCCGCACGAGTTCGAGCTCTACTTCGACGTGTGATCGACGCGTAGTTCGTGCGACGGCGCCCTCGCCCCTGTTTTCCAGGGGTGGGGGCGCCGTCGTATGGTTTCCTGCACGACTGTTCGATAACGGCTGACGGGGGTCACGGGGTCATGGGAAAGCCCGAACGGGACGACGAGGACCGGGAGTTCGACATCCGCTGGGCCGACGCGGCCGAGCTGAAGGA
>JABFXD010000348.1 GCA_013361925.1 Streptomyces sp.
GTACGAGTTCGCCGACCGCACCGGCCCGCCCTTCGCCTCGCTGCGCAACCTCGGGACGGACTTCGACTTCGGGGCGACCCATGTCAACGAGGTGCAGTACCTCTTCAAGCACTTCGGTCTGGAGTCCCCGCTCAACGCGGAGCAGCGGGCGCTGTCCCGGCAGATGGTCCAGTACTGGGGGTCCTTCGTCCGGGGCGGAGCGCCACGGGCGGACGGGCAGCCGGCCATGCCGTCCGGCACCGGAAAGGTGCTCTCGCTGCGGACCGCCTCCGCGGGCGGTAACGCCGTGAGCACGACCGTCCACAGCGCGCATCGGTGCAACCTCTGGGACTCGGCCGCCGTCTCCTAACGGGTAGGCTTCCGGCGCATGCCCACGCGGGCGTGCGCCGGGATCACACGGGATCACAGGACACGGGAGGAACCGGCGGTGCACGTCCAGGAATGGCTCGAGACCGTACCCGCGGTCAGCATCTATCTGCTGGTGGGCCTGGTCATCGGCCTGGAGAGCCTGGGTATCCCGCTGCCGGGCGAGATCATCCTCGTCTCCGCCGCGCTGCTCGCCTCCCAGCACGGTGACATCAACCCCTTCGTCCTCGGTGCCTGCGCCAGCGCGGGTGCCGTGATCGGTGACTCGATCGGCTATGCCATCGGGCGCAAGGGCGGGCGGCCGTTGCTGGCCTGGCTGGGGAAGAAGTTCCCCCGGCACTTCAGCGAGGGGCACATCGCGACGGCCGAGCGGTCCTTCGAGAAGTGGGGCATGTGGGCCGTCTTCTTCGGCCGCTTCGTCGCGCTGCTGCGGATCTTCGCGGGGCCGCTCGCGGGTGTGCTGCACATGCCGTACTGGAAGTTCCTGATCGCCAATGTGCTGGGCGGGATCGTCTGGGCCGGGGGTACGACGGCCGTCATCTACTACGTGGGTGTCGTCGCGGAGGACTGGCTGAAGCGGTTCTCCTGGCTGGGGCTGGTGCTGGCCGTTCTGATCGGGCTGACCTCGATGCTGGTGCTGAAGCGCAAGGCGAAGAGGGCTCAGGTTGCTCCGAGCGAGGTTGAGACCGTAGGGGCTGCTGAGTAGTTTCGGGCGCGGGTGGTTCGTGGCTGGTCGCGCAGTTCCCCGCGCCCCTTAACGGCGTTTCCCTAACCGTGGATTTCGTTGTGGGCCTTCGCCAGATCTGCGTAGAGCGTGCCGTTCAGGGTCACGCCCTGGCGCTCCTCCTCCGTCAGCTCACGCCTCACCTTTGCCGGGACTCCTGCCACCAAGGAACCCGGCGGCACCTGCATCCCCTGCGGTACCAGCGCCTGGGCCGCCACGAGTGAGCCCTCGCCGATCACCGCGCCGTTGAGGACCGTCGCACCCATGCCGATCAGGCAGTCGTCGCCGACCGTCGCCCCGTGCACCACCGCGTTGTGGCCCACCGACACGCGCTCGCCGATGGTCACCGGGAAGCCGGGGTCGGCGTGGAGGGTGCAGTTGTCCTGGATGTTGCTGTGGGCGCCCACGGAGATGGTCTCGACGTCGCCGCGGACGACCGCGCCGTACCAGACGCTCGCCCCCGCAGAGAGCGTCACGTCGCCGATCACCGTCGCGTTGGGGGCCACGAAGGCCTCCCCGTCGATCTTCGGTTCCCTGCCGCCGATACCCGTGATCAACGCCTTGTGCGTCATCGCCTCGCTCCTCCTGGCCGTCCTCGGTTCCTCCGCACCGTACGCCACCCGGTAGGGCGAAGATCACAAGCCCCCGACCTCATACGGGGGCCGTCCGCTCAGTACCGTGAGCGGGTGCTGAAGCGCAAGAACACGTTCTCATCCTGGCGGCGCCGTGTGGCGCAGCGCGCCGTCCATGCCGGCTGGGCCTGGGTGCAGCGCACGGGCTCCGTGACCGCCGACCAGCCGGGTCGCTTCCGCTTCGGCGCGATGGGAACGAGTACCAGGCTCGCCTTCCCGCTCGGCACGGTCTTCGGCGAGCCCTGGATCCATCTCGGGTCCCACTGCATCGTCGGCGAGCAGGTCACCCTGACGGCCGGTCTCATGCCCGACCTGGACCTCGGCCCCGAGCCGATCCTGCGCATCGGGGACGGGGTGGTGCTGGGCCGGGGCAGCCATGTCATCGCCGACACGACCGTCACCATCGGCAGCGACTGCTACTTCGGGCCGTACGTGTATGTGACGTCGACGAACCATTCGTACGACGATCCGCACGAGCCCATCGGCAAGCAGTGGCCGCGCATGGAGCCGGTGGAGATCGGCCCCGGATGCTGGATCGGGACCGGTGCCGTGATCCTGCCGGGGGCACGGATCGGGCGGAACGTGGTCGTGGCCGCCGGTGCGGTGGTCCGGGGTGTCGTGCCCGACCATGCCGTGGTGGCGGGGGCGCCCGCGCGGGTCGTACGGCGATGGACTCCCGAGGAGGGGTGGCAGCCGCCGCTCCGGACTCCGGCGCCGGTGCCGATACCCGAGGGGATCACCCCGGAGCAGCTGAACGCGCTCGCGGAGCTGGACGAGGAGACCGTGGCGAAGCTGGCGGAGCTGGACTGAGCGGAGCGGTTCAGCCGGTCGCCAGGAGCAGCGTGCCGACCAGGGCCAGGCCCGCGCCCGCCGCCTGGATCGCCCTCAGGCGTTCCCTGAGGAAGCCTCGGGCGGCCAACGCCGTCACGACCGGGTAGAGCGAGGCGAGTACGGCGGCGACCGTGACCGGGCCGATCCGGGCGGCCATCGCGTACGTGCCGTTCGCCGCGACATCCGCGAGGCCGACGAAGGCCAGCGCCGGGAGCGTGGACCAGTCGAAGCCGGTCGGGGGGAGGGCCGGGTTGCCTCTGCGCACGGAGGCGTACAGGGCAGCGCCACCCACCGCGACGTTCGTCACCCGCTGGACGAAGAGCGCGAGGAACAGGCCGGTGACGGTCGTCGACGCCTCCGCGATCAGCGCGAACACCATGCCGAAGCCGAGCGCGGAGATCAGGGTGAGGACGATCGCCTCGCGCTGGACGGGGGCGCCTCGCAGCTGGGGGCCGCCCGCGAGGACGACGCCGAGGACCGCGACCGCGATCCCCGCGAACTGGGTCGGTCCGGGACGCTCGCCGAGGAAGAGGCCGACCCCCACGGGGACCGCGACACTGAGGGTGGCGAGCGGCGAGACGACGCCCATCGGGCCGAGCGCGAGCGCCTTGTAGAAGCAGATCATCGCGACCGGCCCGACGAGACCGGCGGCGAAAGCGAACCACAGACGGGGGCCCGCCTCGCTCCAGCCGCCCAGGGCGACCACGATCGCGCCCAGCACGGCGGTCGCGATGCCCTGCGAGACGACGACCACCATCAGCGCCGGGGTGCGCCGGGTCAGCAGTCCGCCGCCGAAGTCGGCCAAGCCCCACAACAGGCTCGTGGCCAGGGCGAAGAGTGCTGTCACGGAGCGCCTCGCAGTACAGTTCGATGAACGATTCGGTGCACCCCACCGTAGTTCATCAGCTTGCACACTGTCATACAAAATATTGGACGTGATGTGTCGGACCTCGACCTGCTGACCCAGTCCCTGGCGCGCAACGTCAAACGCTGGCGGACCGAGCGCGGCTTCACCCTGGACGTGCTCGCCGCGCGTGCCGGGGTCAGTCGCGGCATGCTCATCCAGATCGAGCAGGCCCGCACCAACCCGAGCATCGGCACGGTGGTGAAGATCGGCGACGCGCTCGGCGTCAGCGTCACCACCCTGCTCGACTACGAACAGGGCCCCAAGGTGCGGATCGTCCCGCCCGAGCAGGTCGTGCGGCTCTGGCACACCGACGCGGGCAGCTACAGCCGGCTGCTGGCGGGCACGGAGGCGCCCGGCCCGCTGGAGATGTGGGAGTGGAGGCTGATGCCCGGCGAGAGCAGCTCCTCCGACCCGCACCCGGTCGGCACCGTCGAGATCGGCCATGTCACCGCCGGGGAGCTGAGCCTCACGGTCGACGGCGCCGAGCACCGCGTCCCGGCCGGCTCCAGCGTCACCTTCGACGCCAACGCCGCCCACACCTACGGCAATCAGGGCACCGAACCGACGGTGTTCGTGCTGGCCATCTCGGTCCCGCCCGCGACCTGAGACACCCGGCGGGCCGCCGCCGCGGGGCTGTTAGCGTGCGGTCATGGACGCACCCATCGGACACTTCGAGCACGCCACGCCCGCCCCCGACTGCCTCGACGAACTGACCGCCCCCGTCGCGGACGCGGTACGCCGCTGGAGCGGCAGCGTCCCCGCCGAGCAGATCGTCTACGTCGACACCGACCCGGAGTGGGCCGACACCGCCGTCTTCGTGGAGCACTACGGGCAGGAGCTGCTGGAGCGTTCCGCGAACTGTGTCGTGGTGGCGGGCAAGCGCGGCGGTGAGTCCACGCTCGCCGCGTGTGTCGTGCTGTCCACCACCCGGGTCGACGTCAACGGTGTCGTACGCCGTCAACTCGGCGCCCGCAAGGCCTCGTTCGCCTCGATGGACACGGCGACGGGGGAGACCGGCATGGAGTACGGCGGCATCACCCCCGTCGGACTCCCCGCCGACTGGCCGCTGTTGGTGGACTCGGCCGTCGTCGACCTGCCCTACGTCCTGGTCGGCAGCGGGCGC
>JABFXD010000137.1 GCA_013361925.1 Streptomyces sp.
AGCTTGAACTTGCCCTTGTACTGCGACTGGGCGGCGAAACCGGCGAGGATCGAGTCGTCGGTGGTGACGGCGTCGACGGTGCCGCTCTGGAGGGCCGCGATGCACTCGGAGTAGCCGCTGTACTCCTTGAGGTTGGCCTTCGGCGCGATGTCGTTCTTGACGTTCTGCGCCGAGGTCGAACCGGTCACCGAACACAGGTTCTTGCCGTTGAGGTCGGTGCCCTTGGCGATGTCCGAGTCCGACTTGACCAGCAGGTCCTGGTGGGCCAGCAGGTACGGGCCGGCGAAGTCGACCTTCTGCTTGCGCTCGTCGTTGATCGAGTAGGTCGCGGCGATGAACTTCACGTCGCCACGGGCCAGCGCGTTCTCACGGTCGGCGCTCTTGGTCTCGACGAACTCGATCTGGTCGGCGTTGTAGCCGAGCTGCTTGGCCACGTACGTCGCCACGTCCACGTCGAAGCCGGAGAAGGAGCCGTCGGGCTTCTTGAGGCCGAGACCGGGCTGGTCGAACTTGATGCCGACCTTGATCTTGTCACCGCCGCCGGAACCGGAGCCGCTGTCGTCCTTGTCGTCGCCGCCGCAGGCGGTCGCGGTCAGCGAGAGGACGAGCGCAGCGGCGGCCGCCGCGGTGACCTTGCGGAGCTTCATGGTGAACATCCTTTGTGTGAAGAGAGATGCGGGCCGTCGAGGCGGGTGACGTGGGTCTGACGCGCTGTCAGTGGTGGCATGGGCCGCTGCCAGTGGTCGCTGCCTGTGGTCGCTGTCAGTGGTGCAGGATCTTGGACAGGAAGTCCTTGGCGCGGTCGCTGCGCGGAGCGCTGAAGAACTGGTCGGGCACAGCTTCCTCGACGATGCGGCCGTCCGCCATGAAGACCACTCGGTTCGCCGCCGAACGGGCGAACCCCATCTCGTGGGTGACGACGATCATGGTCATGCCGTCCCGGGCGAGCTGCTGCATGACCTCGAGGACCTCGTTGATCATCTCCGGGTCGAGCGCCGACGTGGGCTCGTCGAAGAGCATGACCTTGGGGTCCATGGCCAGCGCCCGGGCGATGGCGACACGCTGCTGCTGGCCGCCGGAGAGCTGCGCGGGGTACTTGTCCGCCTGGCTGGCCACACCGACCCGGTCGAGCAGGGACCGGGCCTTCTCCTCGGCCGCCTTCTTGTCCGCCTTGCGGACCTTGATCTGGCCGAGCATCACGTTCTCGAGCACGGTCTTGTGCGCGAAGAGGTTGAAGGACTGGAAGACCATCCCGACGTCGGCCCGCAGCCGCGCCAGCTCCTTGCCCTCCGCGGGCAGGGGCTTGCCGTCGATGGCGATGGTGCCGGAGTCGATCGTCTCCAGACGGTTGATGGTGCGGCACAGCGTCGACTTGCCGGACCCGGAGGGTCCGATGACGACGACGACCTCACCGCGGGCGATCGTCAGATCGATGTCCTGGAGAACATGCAACGCGCCGAAGTGCTTGTTGACGCTCTTCAGGACGACCAGTTCGCCGGTTGCGGCCGCGTCTTGCTTGGCCACCGATACTTCGGTCATCGCTCTCGGGCTCCGTCCTCCTCGGTTTCGGAGGACAGTAGTGACCCCACGCGACCTGCGTCATTACCTTTGAGGGGAATCTGAGCATCACGATCCGATAGCAATCGGACACGTGTCGTAGCAGTTGTCAGCAGGCCGCATATCGGCCGGGTAACGGAAGCGGCCCGCAACCGGAACCCACTTGACGCCGTCCTCTTCCATCAGCGTGACTGCAACGTGCACGCGCGCGCGTGCACGCTTTTTTGTACCCATCTCGATCGTACGGCTGATGAAGCGAAGGAGGGCCGGATGAGACTGCTCCTCGTCGAGGACGACAATCACGTCGCCGCCGCCCTGTCCGCGGTCCTGGCCCGCCACGGGTTTGACGTGACGCACGCCCGAAGCGGGGAGGAAGCTCTCCAGGCACTCGTCCCGGAAAGCGACGGCTTCGGCGTCGTCCTGCTCGACCTGGGGCTGCCCGACCAGGACGGTTACGAGGTCTGCGGCAAGATCCGCAAACGCACCAGCACCCCGGTGATCATGGTCACCGCCCGCTCCGACGTCCGCTCCCGCATCCACGGCCTCAACCTCGGGGCCGACGACTACGTGGTGAAGCCGTACGACACCGGAGAACTGCTGGCCCGGATCCACGCCGTCAGCCGCCGCACCACACATGAGGACACCCCGGGCGGCGCGGACACCACGCTGGTCCTCGGGTCGGTCCACATCGAACTGCCGACCCGCCAGGTCAGCGTGGACGGTTCCGTCGTCCAGCTGACCCGCAAGGAGTTCGACCTGCTAGCCCTGCTGGCCCAGCGCCCCGGTGTCGTCTTCCGCAGGGAGCAGATCATCAGCGAGGTGTGGCGCACCAGTTGGGAGGGGACCGGGCGCACCCTGGAGGTCCATGTCGCCTCCCTGCGCGCCAAGTTGCGCATGCCGGCCCTCATCGAGACCGTACGCGGCGTCGGCTACCGACTCGTCGCCCCGTCCTCGTAGCGGGCTCGGGTGCGCACACGACTCCTCCCGCTGCTCATCGTCCTGATGGCGGCCATGCTGCTGGCGCTCGGCATTCCGCTCGGCATCGGCATGGCCTCGGCCCAGCAGCAGAAAGTGGTCGTCGACCGGATCGACGACACCGCGCACTTCGCGGCCCTCGCCCAGTACGTGACCGGGCCGGACGACGAACGCCAGGACACGCTGGAGAGCGAACTCGAGAGCTACTACGAGGTCTACGACATCCGGGTCGGCGTCTTCTATCGCACTGATGTACCCATGGCCAACGCGCCGACGACCTGGTTCCTCCCCGAGACGGGCGAGGTGCGCGAGGCGTTCGAGGAGGCGCGGCTCAGCCGGCGCAGCCAGAACCCGCACCAGGTCTGGCCCTGGGAGCGCACCCGGCTCGTCGTCGCCTCCCCGGTCATCCGGGACGGTGACGTCGTCGCGGTCGTCGTGACCGACTCGCCGACCGGGGAGATGCGGTCGCGGATCCTGCACAACTGGCTGGTGATCGGCGCGGGCCTGATGGCCGCGATGCTGCTGGCCGTCGGTGCCGCGCTGCGGCTCACCGGCTGGGTGCTGCGGCCCGTACGCGTCCTGGACGCCACCACGCACGCGATCGCGAGCGGCAGCCTGAAGTCCCGGGTCGCCGCCGCCGGCGGGCCGCCGGAACTCCGGCGCCTGGCCCACTCGTTCAACGAGATGGCGGACAACGTCGAGGACGTCCTGGAGCAGCAGCGCGCCTTCGTCGCCGACGCCTCCCACCAACTGCGCAACCCGCTGGCCGCGTTGCTGCTGCGCATCGAGCTGCTGGCGTTCGAACTCCCGGAGGGCAACAAGGAGATCGCCTCGGTCCAGACGGAGGGCAAGCGTCTCGCGCAGGTCCTGGACGACCTGCTCGACCTCGCCCTGGCCGAGCACACCGACGCGGACCTGCGCGTCACCGACATCGGCGCGCTGGCCGCCGAGCGGGTCGCGGCCTGGGCGCCGACCGCCGAGGCCAAGGGCGTACGACTGGTCGGCGACTGCCCGCCGACCACCGCCTGGGCCGACCCGATCACCCTGTCCAGCGCGCTGGACGCGGTCATCGACAACGCCGTGAAGTTCACGCCCGAGGGCGAGTGCGTCGAGGTGACGGTCTCCACCAACGGCGGGAGGGCCACCGTGGTGGTCACCGACCTGGGCCCCGGCCTCACGGACGAGGAACTCGCCCGCGTCGGCGACCGTTTCTGGCGCAGCGGCCGCCATCAGAACATCAAGGGCTCCGGCCTCGGCCTGTCCATCTCCCGCGCGCTGCTGGCCGCGGGCGGGGGCGCGATCTCGTATGAGCACCACGAACCGCACGGCCTGAAGGTGACGGTGACGGTGCCGCGCAGCGCCGTCTGAGGGCCGGGCGGGTCGGGCGGGTCGGGTCGGGTTACGGCTTGACCGAGCGGTAGTAGTTCCGCGCGCCCTCGTGGAGCTGGAGCGGGGAGGTGTAGATCGCCGTGCGCAGGTCGACCAGCTGGGCCGAGTGCACCTCGGCGCCGATCTTGTCCCGGCTGCGCAGGACGGTACGGGTCAGCCACTCGGTGAGCCGGGGGTCCAGGTCCTTGCGGGTGATCAGCAGGTTGGAGACCGCGATCGTCGGGACCGAGTACCCCTCCTGGACGTCGTAGGTCGACTCCGGGATGTTGGTGGGGCGGTAGTAGCGCATGGCCGCGCCCTGGGTGTGCAGCTCGGTGATCAGGCTGCTGTCGATCGGCACGAACTTGAAGGACTCGTTCTCGGCGAGCGTCTTCAGGCCGCTGGTCGGCAGCCCGCCGGACCAGAAGAACGCGTCGAACGTACGGCCGAGCCGTGAGGCGTCGTTGATGCCGTACGGCAGCGCCGTGATGTCCTTGTCCGGGTCGATGCCGGCCGCCTCCAGCACCCGGTCGGCGATCAGCCGCACCCCCGACTTGGGCAGCCCCACGGCCACCCGCTTGCCCTTCAGGTCGGCGACCGACCGGATGTCCGAGCCCGGCGGGACGATCAGCTGCACATAGTCGTCGTACAGACGCGCGACACCGCGCAGGCGGCC
>JABFXD010000196.1 GCA_013361925.1 Streptomyces sp.
GCGCTCGACGCCGACAGTGATGACGGGAGCGGGAAGCACGTCGAGGGGGCGTACTACGTGTGGACGCCCGCGCAGCTCGTCGAGGTGCTGGGCGAGGAGGACGCCGAGCTCGCCGCGCAGTACTTCGGGGTGACCGAGGAGGGGACCTTCGAGGAAGGGGCCTCGGTGCTGCAACTGCCGCAGCACGAAGGGGTGTTCGACGCCGAGAAGGTCGAGTCCGTCAAGCGGCGGCTGCTCGACGCCCGCGCCGAGCGGCCCGCTCCCGGGCGGGACGACAAGGTCGTCGCCGCCTGGAACGGGCTCGCGATCGCCGCGCTCGCCGAGACCGGTGCCTACTTCGACCGGCCCGACCTGGTCGAGGCCGCCGTCGCCGCCGCCGATCTCCTCGTACGGCTGCATCTGGGCGAGCAGGCGCGGCTCGCCCGGACCAGCAAGGACGGTCATGTCGGCGCCAACGCCGGGGTGTTGGAGGACTACGCGGATGTCGCGGAGGGGTTCCTCGCGCTCACGTCCGTGACGGGGGAGGGGGTGTGGCTGGAGTTCGCCGGGTTCCTGCTCGACCATGTGCTCGCGCGGTTCGTGGACCCGGAGTCGGGTGCGCTGTTCGACACCGCCTCCGATGCCGAGCAGCTCATCCGGCGGCCTCAGGACCCGACCGACAACGCCGTGCCGTCCGGCTGGACCGCCGCCGCGGGGGCACTGCTGAGCTATGCCGCGCAGACCGGCGCCGAGCCTCATCGCACGTCCGCGGAACGGGCGTTGGGCGTGGTGAAGGCGCTCGGGCCGCGGGTGCCGCGGTTCATCGGGTGGGGGCTCGCGGTCGCGGAGGCGCTGCTCGACGGGCCGCGGGAGGTGGCCGTCGTGGGGCCCGCCGTCAACGATGCGGCCACAAGGGCCCTGCATCGCGCGGCACTTCTCGCGACCGCTCCCGGTGCCGTCGTCGCCGTGGGAGTGGCGGGGAGCGACGAACTTCCCCTGCTGGCCGACCGGCCGCTCGTCGGCGGTGAACCGACCGCGTATGTCTGCCGTAACTTCACCTGTGACGCACCGACGACCGAGGTTGAACGGCTTCGATCATCGCTGAACGGGTGAAGTCACCACACCCCTACGAAACATAGTATTTATCGGAAGATCCCTCGCACTTCACAGATCACCCATAACCTCTCCACAGTGACGCGGCAGGAGCAACAGGCCTGCCGCGACCGGGGGTTTTCAGGATCTGGGGGGATCTTTGCTGACGTCTGTGCTCATCGCTGCCGTTTCACTGGCCCTGTTCTGGATGGCGGCGTTCACGCTGTGGTGGCAGATGCACGCGTGGCGTACGCCCGAGGTGCTCGCCTCCACCCGGTTCAGCAGACCGGACGGGGGCGAACACGTCTCGTTCTCGCTGCTGCTGCCCGCGCGGCACGAGCAGGCCGTGCTCGACCACACCATCCAGCGGCTGCTGGAGTCCAGCCACACCGACTTCGAGATCATCGTCATCGTCGGGCACGACGACCCGGAGACCACGGCGGTCGCCGAGGCGGCCGCCGAGCGTGATCCGCGCGTCCGGGTCGTCGTCGACACCCACGAGACGAAGAACAAGCCGAAGGCGATGAACACGGCGCTGCCGCACTGTCGCGGCGACGTCGTCGGGGTCTTCGACGCCGAGGACCAGGTCCACCCGGAGCTCCTCGCCCATGTCGACCACGCCTTCAGGACCACCGGGGCGGACGTCGTGCAGGGCGGCGTCCAGCTCATCAACTTCCACTCCAGCTGGTACTCCCTGCGCAACTGCCTGGAGTACTTCTTCTGGTTCCGCTCCCGGCTGCACCTGCACGCGCAGAAGGGGTTCATCCCGCTCGGCGGCAACACCGTCTTCGTGCGCACCGGCACCCTCAAGGAGGCCGGGGGCTGGGACCCCGACTGCCTCGCCGAGGACTGCGACCTGGGGGTGCGGCTGTCGTCCGTCGGCAAGAAGGTCGTCGTCGCCTACGACTCCGACATGGTGACGCGGGAGGAGACCCCGGGCTCGCTGATGTCCCTGCTCAAGCAGCGCACCCGCTGGAACCAGGGCTTCCTCCAGGTCTACCGGAAGAAGGACTGGAAGCAGCTCCCGGGCTTCGGACAGCGGCTGCTCGCCCGGTACACCCTGATGACACCGTTCCTTCAGGCCTTCTCCGGCGTGATCATCCCGCTCAACGCGGCCGTCGCGCTCTTCCTCGACGTGCCCGTCGGGATCGCCTTCATCACCTTCCTGCCGGCCGTCACCGCGCTCGTCACCTTCGTCTTCGAGCTCGTCGGACTGCACGACTTCGGCAAGCAGTACGGACTGCGGGTGCGCTTCGTGCACTACCTCAAGCTGATCGTGGGCGGCCCCTTCTACCAGGTCCTCCTCGCCGGGGCCGCGATCCGCGCCGTCTGGCGTGAGCAACGCGGCCGGAACGAATGGGAGTTGACCAGTCACGTCGGCGCCCATCTGAACACCACAGCGGTAATCCGAGAGGACGTCCCTGCGTGACCTCCACCCTTCCCGCGGTGACCGCTCCGAAGGTCCCCGCGCAGCGGCAGCCTGCGCCTGAAGCGCGTTCGACCGATCGAACAACATCGAAGTCGAAGCGCCCCGATCTCCTCCTCTGCGGTGCCCTCCTCCTCGCGATCCTCGTCGTCCAGGGCTGGAACATCGCCGACTACCCGACCCTCAGCGACGACGAGGGCACCTACCTCGCCCAGGCCTGGGCCGTCCAGGAGGGCAAGGGCCTCGCCCATTACACCTACTGGTACGACCACCCGCCGCTCGGCTGGATCCAGCTCGCCCTGCTCACCTGGATACCGAAGCTGCTGAGCCCCGACTCGATGACCGTCGGCTCGATGCGGGTCATGATGCTGCTGATCAGCGGCATCAGCGCGGTCCTCGTGTACGTCCTCGGGCGCCGGCTCTCCCTGCCCCGCTGGGCGGCCGGGCTCGGCATGGCCCTGTTCGGGCTCTCGCCGCTCTCCGTCGTCCTCCAGCGCGAGATCTTCCTCGACAACCTCGCGGTCATGTGGACCCTGCTGGCGTTCACGCTGGCCGCCTCCCCGAGCCGCCACCTCTGGCACCACTTCGGCGCGGGCATCGCGGCGGCGACGGCCGTGCTGACCAAGGAGACGATGCTCTTCGTCCTCCCGGCGGTCTTCGTCACCATGTGGCGGCACAGCCACCGCGAGACCCGCAAGTTCGCCCTGACCGGCGCGATCACCGCCTGCGCGCTGATCGGCCTGTCGTACCCCCTCTTCGCCCTCCTGAAGGGCGAGCTGCTGCCCGGCAGCGGACATGTCTCGCTGTGGGACGGGATCAAGTACCAGATGACCAGGCCCGGTTCGGGCTTCATCCTCGACGCCGGCTCCGGATCGCACGGGGTGCTCACGTCCTGGCTCTACTACGACCGGGTCCTGCCCCTCGGCGGACTCGCGGGCGCGCTTCTGCTCCTGGCCACCTGGCGCTGGTCCGTCACCGCCCGCGCGCTCGCCGGGCCCTCGCTGGCCGTGGGCATCCTCGCCCTGGTCGCCATGCGGCCCAGCGGCTATCTGCCCGCGATGTACATCATCCAGGCGCTGCCGTTCCTCGCCCTCGTCCTCGCCGGCGGCACCGCCTCGATCGCGCACGCCGTCCTCAACAGGCTGCGCCGGCTGGGCCGTTACGGCATCGCCGTCGTCCTCGCCGTCGCCGCCTGCGGGTATGTCGTACCCCGCTGGTACGACGGTGACCGCACCGCCCTGACCGCCGACGCCAACGCCCCCTACCGGGCCGCCGCGAAGTGGCTGGCGACGGAGGTGGCCGAACCGGAGAAGACGCGGGTACTCGTCGACGACGCGCTCTGGCTGGACCTGGTGCACTCCGGGTACCGGCCCGGGCTCGGCGCCATCTGGTTCTACAAGGCCGACCTCGACCCGGCGGTCACGAAGACGATGCCGCGCGGCTGGAGGGACCTCGACTACGTCGTGGCCTCGCCGACCGTACGGCGCGACGCGGTCGACCTGCCCAACGTCAGGGCCGCCGTCCAGCACTCGACGCCGGTCGCCGTCTTCGGCACCGGCGCGGACCGGATCGAGATCCGGCAGGTACAGACCGCCCCTGGAGGCGTCCGATGAGCCATGAGTACACCGCGCCCGTCCCACGCGTCGAGACCGCCGAAGTTCCCGAACCGGCCGCCGTCACCATCGTCGTACCGACCTACAACGAGTCGGCGAACATCCGTGAACTCCTGCACCAGATCACCGCGTCGGTGCCCGCCCGGCTGCCCTGCGAGGTCGTCTTCGTGGACGACTCCACCGACGACACCCCCGAGGTGATCCGTGAGACCGCGAAGGACTGCCCCTTCCCGGTGACCGTCCTGCACCGGGACGAGCCGGTCGGCGGGCTCGGCGGGGCGGTCGTGGAAGGCATGAAGGCGGCGGGGTCGGACTGGATCGTCGTCATGGACGGCGACTGCCAGCATCCGCCGTCCCTGGTACCGGAGTTGGTGGCTACCGGACAGCGGGCGAACGCCGGGCTCGTCGTCGCCTCCCGCTACATCAAGGGCGGCAGCCGGGCCGGGCTCGCGGGCAGTTACCGC
>JABFXD010000151.1 GCA_013361925.1 Streptomyces sp.
GTGTGCCGGCTGCCCCAGCGCTGGGTGAGCTGGGCGACCAGGAGGAGACCGCGGCCGCCCTCGTCCCAGGTCTTGGCGCGGCGCAGATGCGGGGCGGTGTGGCTGGTGTCGGAGACCTCGCAGATGAGCGTGGTCGCGTCGTGGATCAGCCGTAGCCGGATGGGGTGCGCGCCGTACCGGATGGCGTTGGTGACCAGCTCGCTCACCACCAGTTCCGCGGTGAAGGACGCCTCCGACAGACCCCAGGTGCCCAGCTGCTCGACGACCTGCTTGCGGATGGGGGCGACGAGGGAGGGATCGGCGGGGATGTGCCAGGTCGCGACCTGGGAGGCGGGCAGGCCCCGGGTGCGGGCCAGCAGCAGGGCCACGTCGTCGGTGGAGCCGCCGGGCGGCAGCAGGGTGTTGAGGACCCGGTCGCAGGTCTCGTCGAGGGAGTCGGAGAAGGCCGCCAGCGCCTCGCCCAGCAGTCGGTTGCCCGCGTCCGTGTCGCGTTCCGCGGACTCCACCAGGCCGTCCGTGTAGAACGCCAGGACCGAACCCTCGCGCAGCTCCAGCTCGGTCGACTCGAAGGGCAGTCCGCCCACGCCCAGCGGCGGCCCCGACGGCAGGTCGACCCGCTCGGGCGCGCCGCCCGGCGGGATCAGCACCGGCGCGGGGTGTCCGGCCCGGGCCAGTGTGCAGCGTCGCGACACCGGGTCGTAGACCGCGTACACACAGGTCGCCCCGACCTCGCCCGGGCTGCCGTCGGCGCCGGCCTCGGCGGACAGCCGGACCACGAGGTCGTCGAGGTGGGTGAGGAGCTCGTCGGGGGCCAGGTCGATGTCGGCGAGGGTGCGTACGGCGGTGCGCAGCCGGCCCATGGTGGCCGAGGCCTGGATGCCGTGACCGACGACGTCCCCGACGACCATCGCGACCCGCATCCCGGACAGCGGGATCACGTCGAACCAGTCGCCGCCCACCCCGGCCCGGGCCGCGGGCAGATACCGGGAGGCCGCCAGCACGGCCGCGGTGTGCGGCAGCGAGCGGGGCAGCAGGCTGCGCTGGAGCGCGAGCGCGGTCTCCCGCTCGCGGGAGAAGCGGCGGGCGTTGTCGATGCAGACGGCCGCGCGGGCCGTCACCTCCTCGGCCAGCAGCACGTCGTCCGGCGTGAACGGATCGGGCCGCCTGAACCGGGTCAGCACCGCGACC
This sequence comes from Streptomyces sp., assembly GCA_013361925.1. Lineage (GTDB taxonomy): Bacteria > Actinomycetota > Actinomycetes > Streptomycetales > Streptomycetaceae > Streptomyces. The sequence goes on from JABFXD010000151.1 coordinate 1,189, forward strand.
CCGAGGGTCAGCCCGCGGGCCTGGATCGGCACCGACATCGTGGAGTGGATGCCGAACTGCCGGACGGCGTCGCCGCGCGCCTGGTTCCAGGACAGCCACTCGTCCAGCTGCCCGGAAGCCACCGTGGCGACGATGGTCCGGCCCGCGAGCAGCGAGTCGGCCTGGGGCGAGGAGGCCGGGTACATCTCGACCTGTCCCGGCTTGGCCACGGCCTCCGGGGTGCCCGGGTTGACCGACTGGTGCGCGGCCCGGCGCAGTCCGATCGGGGTGGTGAGGGCCGGGGGAGGGTCGCCGTTCTCCTGCGGGTCCAGCAGGTCGACGCTGACGAAGTCGGCGAGCGCGGGCACACAGACGTCCGCGAGTTCCTGCGCTGTCCGGGTGACGTCGAGCGTGGAGCCGATGCGCACGCTCGCCTCGTTGACCAGTTGCAGCCGCTCGCGGGCCAGGTAGTTCTCGGTGAAGTCGTGTGCCGCCAGACACACGCCCCGCACCCGGCCCTCGCGGTCGGTGACCGGGGCCATTCTGGCCAGCCAGGCGTGCGCCAGCGTCTCGCCGCCGGTGCGCATGTACGTCTGGACGTCCTCGGCCCGGCCCGAGGTGAGCACCCGCAGCAGATGCGCCTCCAGCTCCGCGCTCTGCGGTTTGCCGCCGATCTCCGACAGCCTGAGGCCCCGGATGCGTTCCTCGGGCAGTCCGATCACGTCGGCCATGGCGTCGTTGAGCCGGCTCAGCCGCAGCCGCTCGTCGTAGACCGCGACAGCGCACGGCGACTGCACGAGCGCCGCCGTGGCGAGCGGGTCGTCGCCGGAGCGCGGCTCGCCGTCCTCCAGCGGGGTCACGACGAGCCACCGGCCCGGGGCGCCGTCCTCGGAGCGGTGGTGATGGGCGAGCAGCCACACGGACACGGTGCCGCCGTCGCGGTGGCGGAGTGTGACCGTGCCGTCCCAGCGCGGACCGGTCGGGGCGAAGGCCGCCCGGGCACCATCGCTGACCAGGAGGTTCTCGGCCCGACTTCCCACGACCTCGGCGGCCGGCCGGCCCAGCAGGCGCTCCGCGCCGGCGTTCCACTCGACGACCGTGCCGTGGTCGTCGATGACAGCCCGTGCCGTCGCGGCATCGTCGAACGGATAGTCCGGGCTCATCGTGGCCACTCCATTGCGCACACTCACAGTGAACAGACACGTCACTTGAGTTCCAGCCTAGTGCGTCACGCCCGTGCGCGGACCGGAACCCCCGTGGACCTCGCGGTCCGCTGCCGGACGGGGTCAAGGCGGAAATCCGGCCGATGTGATGGCTGAGGCGGCTGCGCTGTTCCGCACCCTTGACGGTCCCGAGTGGCATCACGTCAGAATCTGTGTGTTCACGATCAGTTGTGAGTACTTCTGGGCCCTGATGAGAAAGAGCCGGATGAGGGAGAGCCGCACGTCATGACGGTCACTCGCAGATCTGTTCTGATCGCCTCCGCCGCCGCCCCCACGGCCGGAGCGCTGCTCGGCACCCCGGCGGCCCTGGCCGCCGAGACCACGGGCGGCACCGCGGGCCGCAGCACGGTCGCCCTGCGCGACGGCTGGCGCTTCGCCCTGGTCAACCCAGGCGGCATCACCGACCCGACCGGCGCCTACGCCGGCGCCGCCGACCCCGCCTACGACGACTCGGCGTGGCGCGAGGTGGCCGTGCCGCACGACTGGAGCATCGAGCTCGCCCCGACCACCCAGAACGGCACCACCAGCGGCACCGGCTTCTTCCCCGGCGGCCTCGGCTGGTACCGCCTCGCCTTCACCCTGCCGCCCGGCTACGCGGGCAAGCGCGTCGCGGTGGAGTTCGACGGCGTCTACATGGACTCGTACCTCTACTGCAACGGCACCGAGGTCGGCCGCCACCCCTACGGCTACACCGGCTTCGCCTTCGACCTCACCGATCTGCTGCACACCGACGGCACCACCGAGAACGTCATCGCGGTCAAGGTGCAGAACCGGCTGCCCAGCAGTCGCTGGTACTCGGGCAGCGGCATCTACCGCGAGGCCCGCCTCGTCGTCACCGAGCCGGTGCACGTGCAGCGCTGGGGCACCCGTGTCACCACCCCGGACATCACCGAGAAGCGGGCCCTCGTCCGGGTGGCGACCTCCGTGGTGAACACGTCCGGCATCGCGAGCCAGGTCGAGATCCGCTCGACGGTGAGGGACGCCAGGGGCCGCACGGTCACCCGCACGGCGACCACGGTCGACCTCACCGACAAGGCGACCGAGACCCACGAACTCACCGTCCCCGACCCCAGGTTGTGGGACTTCGCCGACCCCCACCGCTACACCCTGCTGACCGAACTCCGCGTCGGCGGACGGACCGTCGACACCTACCGCACCCCGTTCGGCATCCGCACCGTCCGCATCGACCCGGACGAGGGGTTCCATCTCAACGGCCGCCACGCCAAGTTGAAGGGCGTCGACCTGCACCACGACCTCGGCGCACTCGGTGCGGCCGTGAGCATCGACGCGATCCGTCGCCAGATGACGATCATGAAGTCGATGGGCGTCAACGCCTTCCGCACCTCGCACAACCCGCCCTCGCCGGAGATGATCCGGGTCTGCGAGGAGCTCGGCATCGTGATGATGGTGGAGGCCTTCGACTGCTGGCGCAGCCCCAAGTCCCGTTACGACTACGGCCGGTTCTTCGACGAGTGGTCCGACCGGGACATCGCGGAGATGGTGCTGGCCGCCCGGAACTCACCCGCCGTCATCATGTGGTCGATCGGCAACGAGATCTCCGAGTTCACCTCCACCGCCGGCCTCACCATCGCGGACCGCCTCATCGCCGGCATCAGGACCCACGACGACACCCGCCCCGTCGTCATCAGCTCCCACCGCCACCGCAGCGTCCCCGCCCCCGGCACCCCCGCCGACCTGATCCTCGCCAAGCTGGACGGACTCGGCCTCAACTACAACACCGCCAAGTCGGTGGACGCCCTGCACGCCCGCTATCCGCACCTGTTCCTCTTCGAGTCCGAGTCGTCCTCCGAGACCTCGACCCGGGGCGCCTACCAGGAGCCGGAGCACCTCAACACCGGCGAGAACCACACCCCGGGCAAGCGGGCCGTCTCCTCCTACGACAACAACCTCGCCTCCTGGACCATGAGCGGCGAGTACGGCCACAAGAAGGACCGCGACCGGAAGTGGTTCACCGGCCAGTTCCTGTGGTCCGGCATCGACTACATCGGCGAACCCACGCCGTACGACGTCTTCCCGGTGAAGGCGTCCTTCTTCGGCGCCGTCGACACGGCCGGCTTCCCGAAGGACATGTACCACCTGTTCCGGAGCCAGTGGGTCGAGGAACCCATGGTCCATCTGCTGCCGATGACCTGGAACCACGAGGAGGGCGACAC
>JABFXD010000595.1 GCA_013361925.1 Streptomyces sp.
GCCGAACTGCCGGTCGTGTTCCAGTCGTTGCGGAGCGAGGCCGGAGTGGCCGACGTCGCCGCGTGGGTGCGGGCGCAGCTCGCCGCGTGGACGGCATGAGCGGCGGGGTACAGGCGACCGCGCGGATCCTCGCCCGCGACGACGGGCGTGGCGGCACCTCGCTCCCCGTGCTGGAGGGTGACGGTCCGCTGGCGCTGCGCCGGACGCGGGGGAGCGGTGCCGAGGCGCGGGTCATGCTCGTCGGCGCGATGAGCGGGCCGCTCGGCGGCGACCACTTCACCGTCGAGGCTGAGGCGGCGGAGGGAGCCCGGCTGCACGTCGGGTCGGCCGCCGCCACCATCGCCCTGCCGGGCCAGACCAAGACAGGGGCGCGGTACGACGTCCGGCTCACCGTCGCCGACGGCGCCGAACTGCGGTGGCTGCCGGAACAGTTGATCTCCGCGAACGGCAGCGAACTGTATGTCTCGACACGCGTCGACGTCGGTGCGTACGGTCGGCTCGTGCTGCGCGAGGAGCAGGTGCTGGGACGGGCCGCCGAGGAGCCGGGGCGGCTGACCAGCCGGCTGGTGCTGCGGGTCGGCGGGCGTACCGTCCTCGATCAGGAGCTGGCCTGCGGGCCGGGTGCGCCGGGCGGATGGGACGGTCCGGCCGTGCTGGCGGGACATCGCGCCGTAGGGCAACTCGTCGTCGTACGGCCGGAGTTCGCTGCCGAGCCGATGGCCGCGCGGGTGCTCGGTGACGGCGCCGTGGTCATGCCGCTCGCCGGCCCCGCCGTGCTGGTGAGCGCCGTGGCGCCGGACGCGCTGCGGCTGAGAAGGTTGTTGGACGAGGCTCTGACCTCGCTCGGCTAGCGAACGGGCCTCTCCGTTTATCGGATTGGCAAAGAAGGGTCACCACCCCTGTTCTCAGGGAACCCACAGCCGAGAGGATCCCCGTACTCATCAATGACGTACGGGGAGGTCGCACTTGAAGCACCACAGACCGACAAGGCGGGCCACGGCGTTCGGCTCCGCCGGAGTGCTCGTCACGGCGACCCTGATAGCCGGGGCCGTGGCGGCGCCCACCGCGAACGCGAGCGCGGGCGCACGGCACGGCCAGGACCGTGAGGCCCGCGGGGCCGCCGTCGCCGCCGCCCGGGCCGAGAAGGCCGGCATCGCGTGGCAGGACTGTCCCGCCGACTGGGGGCTGGAGAAGCCCATCCAGTGCGGCTGGGTCACCGTGCCGCTCGACTACGCCAAGCCCAACGGCAAGCAGATCAAGATCGCCGTCGACCGTATCGGCAACACCGGAACCCCCGCCGAGCGCCAGGGCGCGCTCGTCTACAACCCCGGTGGCCCGGGCGGCTCGGGCCTGCGCTTCCCGCGGCGTGTCACGACCAAGGCGCCGGTGTGGGTCAACACGTCCAAGGCGTACGACTTCGTGGGCTTCGACCCGCGCGGCGTCGGCCACTCCGCGCCCATCTCCTGCATCGACCCGCAGGAGTTCGTGAAGGCGCCCAAGATGGACCCGGTGCCGGACTCCGAGGCCGACAAGCTCGCCCAGCGCAAGCTGGCCCGCGAGTACGCCGAGGGCTGCTACAAGCGCAGCGGCGAGATGCTGCCGCACATGACCACGCCGAACAGCGCACGTGACCTGGACGTCATCCGGGCCGCGCTCGGCGAGAAGAAGCTCAACTTCCTCGGCGTCTCCTACGGCACCTACTTCGGCGCCGTCTACGGCACGCTCTTCCCGAGCCATGTCCGCCGGATGGTCGTCGACAGCGTCGTCAACCCGTCGCGGGAGAAGATCTGGTACGAGGCCAACCTCGACCAGGACGTCGCCTTCGAGAAGCGCTGGAACGACTGGCAGGACTGGGTCGCCGCCAACGACGCCGCCTTCCACCTCGGCACCACCCGCGCCGAAGTCCAGGCGAAGTACCTGGAGTTGAGGGCCACCGCGAAGAAGAACCCCATCGGTGGCGTGGTCGGTCCGGCCGAGCTGATCGGCTTCTTCCAGAGCGCCCCGTACTACGACTCCGCGTGGGTCTCCACGGCGACCGTGCTCAGCAAGTACTTCGCCGGTGACACCCAGGCGGTCGTCGACGCGGCAGCCCCCGACATGACCGACATCGCGGGCAACATCTCCTCGGAGAACGGCAACGCCGTCTACACGGCCGTCGAGTGCACCGACGCCAAGTGGCCCACCAGCTGGAAGAAGTGGGACCGGGACAACACCCGGCTCCACAAGGACTACCCGTTCCTGACCTGGGCCAACGCCTGGATGAACCTGCCGTGCGCGACCTGGCCGGTGAAGCAGCAGACCCCGGTGGACGTGAAGACGGGCAAGGGCCTGCCCGGAGTGCTGATCGTCCAGTCCGAGCGTGATGCCGCCACCCCGTACGAGGGTGCGGTCGAACTGCACAAGCGGTTCAAGGGCTCCCGTCTGATCACCGAGAAGGACGCGGGTTCGCACGGTGTGACCAGCCTGGTCAACCCGTGCATCAACGAGCGGGTGGACGCCTACCTGCTCAGCGGCAAGCTGGACGCCGCCGACGTGACGTGCGGTCCGCACGCCACGCCGAAGCCGTAACACCGAAGGGGCGGCCCGCGGTCGGGCCGCCCCTTCGTCATGCCGTCAGCCAGGCGTCCTCCGCCGCGTAGTCGAAGAGGTCGCCGTAGGCCTGGAGCATCTTCGGGTACGCCTCCCGCCAGTCCCGCCCGGCCAGCTCCGCCTCGATCGAGGCGACGGTCTCGGCCAGCCGGTCCGCGTACCGCACGACCGCCCGATACCCCAACTCCCGCTCGGCGGCGGACATGTCGCACACGACGGGCACGGGCACGGACCACGGAGTGTCCCCGACGGTGGGCGCGGGCGGCGGCCCGTCCACGAGCACGTCCTCCCGCCCCTCGACGCCCATCACGGCGTCGACGGCCCGCGCGATCTCCGCCACCGTCGGCGTGTCCGGGTCGACCGCGTTGAGGACACGGCTGCCCGGCCGGCCGGCGGCCAGCCGGATCAACTCGGCGATGTTGTGCACACTCGCGGGATGGAACCGGCTCTCCCCGCCGTACGCGAGGACCCGCCGGGTCCGCCCGTCGAGGTTGCGCTTGACGAAGTACAGCTCGCGCGGCGTCCGGCAGTACGCCCCGTGAACGGCCCCGGCCCGCAACAGTGTCGTCGGCAACCGCTCACCGGCAGCCAGCAGTTCACGTTCGAGGACGACCTTGCGCGTGCTGTACGAGGTGTCGCCGGCCTGGACCGTACGCTGCCGCTCGGTCATCGGCACGGGGTACTCGGGAAATCCGTCCGGCTCTTCCTGCGTGTCGAAGTTCCGCCCCTTGTCGTCCTCGTACACCGACACACTGGAGATGACGACGGCGGACCCGATCCGATCGGCGAGGGAGACCAACTGCCGTGCGTGACCGCCTCCGTAGGCGACCACGTCGACGACCACATCACAACCGTCCCCGACCGCACCGGCGAGCACGGCGTCGTCCTCCCGGTCGCCCCGCACGACCCGCACCCCCTCGGGCCAGCCGTCGTCACGCCCACCGCCCCGCGACAGGGCGGTGACCTCCCACCCGTCCCGCGCCAGCGCACCCACCGCCACCCGGCCGATCTGCCCGGTCGCCCCGATCACCACAGCACGTCGTGTCATACGGCGACGCTACGACGGCCGGGCCGACCCGCGTGAGGATCTCTGCCGAGAGCAGAGCCGGCGTCGTACTCACCCCAGCGGCATGCGCGGGAACCGCCGCTCCTTCTCCGCCTTGGCCTCGGCCTCCTGTGCCTTGGCGACGGCCGCGTACTCGTCGACGTACTCCTGCCCCGAGAGGTTGAGGATGGCGTAGATGATCTCGTCGGTGATGGCGCGCAGGATCGCCTTCTCGTTCTCCATGCCTTCGTAGCGGGAGAAGTCGAGGGGCTCGCCGAAGCGGATGACGACGGGGTGGATGTTGGGAATGACCTTCCCGGGCGGCTGCGCCTCGAAGGTGCCGATCATCGCGCAGGGAATGACGGGCACCCCGGCCTTCAGCGCCATCACCGCGACGCCGACCTTGCCCTTGTAGAGCCGCCCGTCGTGCGACCGTGTGCCCTCCGGATAGATCCCCAGCAGCTCGTCCTTGGCGAGCACCCCGAGCCCCTCACGGATCGCGGCCTGCCCCGCCTCCTTGCCGGTACGGTCGACGGGGATCTGCCCGGCGCTGCGGAAGAAGAACGCCGTGAGCCGGCCCTTCACACCCGGCCCCGTGAAGTACTCCTTCTTCGCCAGGAACGTGATGCGCCGCTTGAGGATCGCCGGCATCAGGAAGTGGTCCGAGAAGGACAGATGATTCCCGGCGACGATGGCCGCACCAGTCGCCGGCACATGCTCAAGACCCTCGATGCGAGGCCGGAAGACCAGTCTCAACAGTGGTCCCAGCAACACGTACTTGAGCAGGTAGTAGAACAAGGGGACGCTCCTCACTCCGGCAATTCGGCTCAACCGCCGCGTTCCAGCAGGTCAACCGGCGTGACGTGGGGGTGCCAGTGTAAGTGCATGCGGGAGCGCGCGGAACGGGGCGCGGGTGGGGAAGGCCGCGG
>JABFXD010000917.1 GCA_013361925.1 Streptomyces sp.
CCCAAGTTCGGCTGGTGGATCCAGGCGCTCGCGCTCGACCCGTACGACTCCAAGCACCTCGTGTACGGCACCGGCGCCACCCTCTACGGCACCCGGGACCTGAAGCACTGGGCTCCGCAGATCCGCGGGATCGAGGAGGCGTCCGCGCGGCTGCTGATCTCGCCGCCGGCCGGGGAGGCGCCGCTGATCAGCGGGTCCGGGGACGTCGGCGTGATGTACCACGAGAAGCTCACGGCGTCCCCCTCGCGCGGCATGGCGTCGAACCCCGTGTTCGGGACGGCGACGGGGCTCGCGCAGGCCGCGGCGAAGCCGGCCTGTGTCGTGCGCACCGGGTGGGGCGACCACGGCAACGGGGCGTACTCGAACGACGGCGGGCGGACCTGGGCGCCCTTCGCGGCCCAGCCCGCCCTCGCCAAGGACGCACCGGGGCCGATCGCCGTCAGCGCCGACGGCGGAGTGCTGCTGTGGGTCTTCGTGCACTGGGACGGCACCAAGTACCCGGCCCACCGCTCCACGGACAACGGGGCCGGCTGGAGCGAGGTCGCCTCCTTCCCGAAGGGCGCCACGCCGCTCGCCGACCCGGCCGACCCGGCACTGTTCTACGCGTACGACACCGACACGGGAACGCTGTTCGCCAGCACGGACGGCGGTGTCACCTTCACCGCTCGGGCGTCCGGACTGCCTTCCGGTGACAGTCAGTTCGAGCTCGTCGCGGCTCCCGGGCGCTCAGGCGACCTGTGGCTGAGCGTGAAGTGGAACGGGCTTTACCGGTCCACCGACGGGGGCGCGAGTTTCGAGAAGGTCGCGAGCTGCTGGGCCTCGTACACCCTCGGCTTCGGCAAGGCGGCCGAGGGGGCCGCGTACCCGGCGGTCTACATGGTCGGCTCCACCGAGTCGATCACCGCCGTGTACCGCTCCGACGACGAGGCGAAGAGCTGGGTGCGGATCAACGACGACCAGCACCAGTGGGGCTGGACCGGTGAGGTGATCACCGGTGATCCGCGGGTCCACGGGCGGGTCTACCTCGCCACCAACGGGCGTGGCATCCAGTACGGGGAGCCCGTGTGATGCCAGGGCTCGCCGACGCCACCCGCGGCCGGATCCTCTTCGGCGGTGACTACAACCCCGAGCAGTGGCCCGAGGAGACCTGGCAGGAGGACGTCCGGCTGATGAAGGACGCCGGCGTCAACTCCGTCACGCTCGGCGTCTTCTCCTGGGCGAAGCTCGAACCCCGGCCGGGGGAGCGGGACTTCGGCTGGCTCGACCGGCTCATGGACCTGATGCACGAGCACGGCATCGGGGTCGTCCTCGCCACCCCGACCTCCTCGCCACCGCCCTGGCTGGGGCATCTGTACCCCGAGACCCTGCCCGTCGACCAGGACGGCCGCACCGAGTGGTGGGGTGGCCGGCAGCACTTCTCGCACTCCAGCGCCGTCTACCGGCACCATGCCGCCGCCATCACCGAGGCCCTCGCCGCCCGCTACGGCGGCCACCCGGCCCTCACGATGTGGCACATCAACAACGAGTACTGCACCTTCGACTGGGGCGACGAGGCCGCCGCCCGGTTCCGCGACTGGCTGCGACAGCGGTACGGCACCCTCGACGCCCTCAACTTTGCCTGGGGCACCGCCTTCTGGAGCCAGGGCTACGGCGACTGGGCCGAGGTGCACACACCGCGCCACGCCCACTATCTGAAGAACCCGGCCCAGGTCCTCGACTTCAAGCGGTTCACCTCCGACATGCTCCTGGAGTGCTACCTCGCCGAACGGGACATCGTGCGGCGGCACACCCCGCACCTCCCGGTCACCACCAACTTCATGCCGCTGTGGACGGGACAGGACGCCTGGCGGTGGGCCGAGGAGGAGGACGTCGTCTCCGTCGACCTGTATCCCGATCCGCGGGATCCGTTCGGCGCCCAACAAGGGGCGCTGGTCCAGGACATGACCCGGTCGCAGGCCCGCGGCCCCTGGATGCTGATGGAGCAGGCGGCCGGGCCCGTCAACTGGCGGGGCGTCAACCACCCCAAGCCGCGCGGTCTCAACCGCCTCTGGTCCCTCCAGGCCGTCGCCCGTGGCGCCGACGCCGTCTGCTACTTCCAGTGGAGGCAGTCCCGGCAGGGCGCGGAGAAGTTCCACTCCGGCATGGTCAGCCACGCGGGGGAGCACGGGCGGACGTACCAGGAGGTCAAGCGGCTCGGCGCGGAACTCGCCCGGATCGGCGGGGAGGTCGCCGGCCGTCACACGCCCCACGAGATCGCCGTGCTGCACGACTGGCACTCCTGGTGGGCCGGTGCCCATGAGGGCCGGCTCTCCAGCGAGGTCGACTATCCGCAGGTCCTCGGCGCCTGGCACCGGGCCCTCTGGGAGGCCCACCTCACCACGGACTTCGCCCACCCCGAACACGACCTGAGCGCGTACAAGCTCGTCGTCGTCCCGCAGCTGTACGCCCTCACCGACACGGCGATCGAGAACCTCCTCGCCTACGTCCACCAGGGCGGCACCCTCGTCTCCGGCTTCCTCACCGGCATCGCCGACGAGGACGACCGGGTACGGCCCGGCGGGATGGACGCCCGTCTGCGCGAGCTGTTCGGCATCCGCACCCTGCACGAGTGGTGGCCGCTGGACGCGGGCGAGGCCGTCGAATGCGACGGGTTCCGGGGGACCCTGTGGTCCGAGGAGATCGAGGCCGACGGGGAGGCGGTCGTGGCCGCCGCCTTCAAGGGGGGCGAACTCGACGGTCTGCCCGCCGTGCTGCGCAAGGGGCGGGCCCGCTATCTCGCCACGCTTCCCGAACCGGACCAACTGCGCGAGCTGCTCGCCGGGTTCGCGGCCGAGGCGGGCGTCCGGCCGGTGCTGGAAGGGCTTCCGGCGGGCGTCGAGGCCGTACGGCGGGGTGAGTTGCTCTTCGTGTTGAACCATGGCCGGGAGTCCGTCGACGTACGCGTTCCGGGCGCCTTCCATGATCTGCTGACCGGCATGAACGTCACGGACGAACTCACCCTCGACCGCTACGGAGTGGCGGTGCTGAAGCCATGAGCCTGGTGCACGGCACCTGGGAACCCCGCCCGGCCGTCCGCTGGGAGGACGGCTTCCTCAGCGGCAACGGCCATCACGGCACCCTTGTGTTCGGCGAACCGAACGACGAGCGGGTCGTCGTCACCCATCACACCCTGGTCCGCCCCAACGGCGCCGAACAGGCCCGCCCGCCGCGGCTGGCCGCCGAACTCCCCGCGCTCCAGGACCGGTTGCTCGCCGGAGAGCTCGACGCGGCCGAGAGCTTCACGGACCACCGGGACCTCCAGTGGGTGCAGCCCTTCCACCCGGCCTTCCAGATCCGGCTGCGCGGCACGACCGGCGACGCCCCCGGCTACCACCGGTCCGTCGACTTCACCACCGGCGTCACCCGCACCTGGTACCAGGGCTGGGACAGCGAGGTCTTCGTCTCCCGCGCCGACGACGTCATCGTCCACCGGGTCACCGCGACCGACCTGGAGATCTCCCTGGACCACCGGCTGCCGGGCGCCCCCAGGGACCTCGGCGTCGGCCAGGGCGCCGTGCTCACCTCCGAGGGCGCCCTGCTCACCCTGCGCGCCCGCTACCCCGGCAGCGACCGCGCCTACACCGGCGTCACCCTCGTCCAGCTCACCGGCGGGACCGTCACCCTCACCCCGCCGGGCCTGCGGATCAGCGGCGCCGAGTCGGTGCTGCTGCTGACCCGAGTCGTCCGGCACACCGGCGAACTGGACGTCATGGCCGAGGCGCGCGCCCTGCGCGAACTCCCCCTCGACCACCCGACTCTCCTCGACCGGCACACCGACCTGCACCGCACCGCCTACACCCGCGTCACCCTCGACCTGGACGCGGACCCCGCCGAACGCGCGCTGCCCGGCTCGGAGTTGCTGGAACGCCCCGACAGCCCCGCCCTCATGGAGCGCCTCTTCGCCGCCGGCCGCTACCACCTGCTCTCCGCCAGCGGCCTCTTCCCGCCCCGCCTCACCGGCCTGTGGACCGGCGACTGGGACACCGCCTGGGCCGGGGCGTTCACCAACGACGCCAACGTCAACCTCCAGACCGCGTCCGCCGCGGCAGCCGCCCTCCCCGAGGTGACCGAGGCGCTCGCGTCCCTCGTCCACGGGCAGCGGGACGACTGGCGGGAGAACGCCCACGCGATCTTCGGCGCCCGCGGGATCGTCGCCCCGCCGCACAGCGACGGCGAGTCCGGGCTGACGTACCACTTCAGCCGGGAGTACCCGCTGCACCTGTGGACGGCCGGCGCCGACTGGCTGCTCAAGCCGCTCGTCGACCACGACGAGACCACCGGCGCCCGCGACCCCCGCACCGCCGCCGCGCTCGCCGAGGTCGCCCAGTTCTACGAGGACTTCCTCACCCGCACCGACACCGACGGCCGGCTCGTCGTCGTCCCCTCCTACTCGCCCGAGAACCGCCCCGCCAACGCCAGTTGGGGCGCCATCAACGCGGCGATGGACCTCTCGGCGGCCCGGCACGCCCTGCTCACGGCCGCCGCGTACCACCCACG
>JABFXD010000950.1 GCA_013361925.1 Streptomyces sp.
CGCGCCGGCCGTCTTCGCCGAGGGCGTCGGCAACGGCGGCCATCTCCACCTCTCGGCCTGGCGCGAGGGCGCCAACCTGCATACGGGAGGCGGGGGCCGGTACGGCATGACGGCCGACGCGGAGGCGTTCGCGGCCGGTGTCCTGGCCCACCTCCCCGCGCTCACGGCGGTCACCGCCCCCAGTCCGGCGAGCTATCTGCGCCTCAGACCCTCCCAGTGGGCCGGGGTGTTCACGGCCTGGGGCCGCGAGACCCGCGAGGCCGCGGTCCGTGTCGTCACCGGCACCCTGGGCCTGCACGACCGGGCCGCCAATCTGGAGGTCAAGCCGGTCGATCTGGCGGCGAACCCCTATCTGGCCCTGGGCGCCGTCATCGCGGCGGGCCTCGACGGCATCGCCTCGGCCGCAGTACTGCCCGAGGAGATCACCGGCGACCCGGCAAGGCTGGACGCGGAACAGGCGGCTGCCCGGGGTGTACGCCGACTGCCGACGTCCCTCTCCGAGGCGGTGGCCGAGTTCCGCGAGGACGAGTGTCTGCGCGGCGCGCTCGGACCGGTCCTCGCCGACGCGGTGATCGCCGTACGGGAAGGCGAGACCGCGTCCGTGGCCGATCTGGACGACGGCGGGATCGCGGCGGCGTACCGCTGGAAGTACTGAGATGGCCGCGGTCCACGAGGCGCTCGCGGAGCTGAGCCTGGTCGACCACCACTGCCACGGCGTGGTCACCGACGACCTCGACCGGGACGGCTTCGAGGCGCTCCTCACCGAGGGCGGCCGATGGCCCGGCAGCGGCATCTCGCCCTTCGACACCCCGGTCGGCGTCTCGGTGCGCCGCCACTGCGCGCCCCTGCTGGACCTGGACCGGCACGCCCCGCCGGAGGCCTACCTGGCCCGCCGGGCGGAGCTGGGCGCGCGGGAGGTGAACCGCCGCTTCCTCGCCGCGGCGGGCACCGGCACGTTCTGCCTGGACACCGGTTTCGGGCCGACCGAGCTGGCCGCCGCCGACGTCTACGAGGTCGTACGCCTGGAGAGCGTGGAGGAGGCGCTGGTGGCGTACGGCGTCGAGCCCGACGACTACGCCGACGCCTTCCGCGCGGCCGCTCTCCAGGCCGTCGACCGCCCGGGCGTGGTGGCGGTGAAGTCCGTGGCGGCCTACCGCACGGGGTTCGACCTGGACCCGGCCCGTCCGTCGGCCGCCGAGGTGGAGCGGGCGGCACGACAGCGGCTGCGGGAGGGCGGACGGCTGGCGGACCCGGTCCTCGTACGGCACCTGCTGTGGACCGCCGTCGACCTGGGCCTCCCCCTCCAGCTGCACACGGGCTTCGGCGACAACGACATCCGGCTGCACAAGGTCGACCCCACCCACCTCACGGACTGGCTGCACCTGACCGCCGGCACGATCCCGGTCCTGCTGCTGCACTGCTGGCCCTACCAGCGGCAGGCCGGCTATCTGGCCGCGGTCTTCGAGCAGGTGTACCTGGACGTCGGCCTCACCCTCCACCACGTGGGCCCGGCGCGCGCCCGGGCCGTACTGGAGGAGGCACTGGAGATCACACCGTTCCGCAAACTGCTGTACAGCTCCGACGCCTACGGTCTGGCCGAGTTCTACCGGCTCGGCGCGCTGGCGTTCCGCCGGGGACTGGGCGAGCTCCTCCAGGACCGGGTGGACACCGACGAGCTGAGTCCGTCCGACGCGGTGCGGCTCGCAGAGTGGGCGGGAGCACACAATGCGCATCGGGTCTACCGCCTTTCCGGCCCCTCCTGAAAGTATGATCAAGCAATGTCTGACATGACCGAAACCACGCCCGGCTGGCTGACGACCGACGACCTCGAGCAGGCGCGCGCCCGGATGCCGATCCTGTACGTCGAGGCCGTGCCCGTGCGCGTCGACGACAGCGGCGAAGTCACCAGCGTCGGCCTGCTGCTGCGCATCGGCCCCGACGGGACGGTCAGCCGGACGCTGGTCTCCGGACGCGTGCTGCACCACGAGCGCGTCCGCGACGCCCTCATGCGGAACCTGGAGAAGGACCTCGGCCCGGTGGCCCTGCCCCGCATCCCGACCGCCCCGCAGCCCTTCACGGTCGCCGAGTACTTCCCGACGCAGGGCATCACGCCGTACCACGACCCCCGTCAGCACGCGGTGTCACTGGCCTACGTCGTCCCGGTCACCGGCGACTGCCGACCCCGCCAGGACGCCCTCGACCTGGTCTGGTTCAGCCCGCAGGACGCGGTGTCGGAGGCGGTCCAGAGCGAGATGCCGGGCGGGCACGGGGTGCTGCTGAAGCAGGCGCTGGCGCATGTGGGGTGCGTGATCTGACCTCCGGCGGCGCCGGGCCTTGACGCCCCTGCCCATTGGGGGCAGAGTCGTATATATACGCCGTAAACATACGACGTTCTGTCCGGTAGTCGGGAGCGTCATGCCATGACGCGCAGCGGCCCCGGCCCCCCGTCCACGGTCATGGTGACGGGCGGAGCCGGATTCATCGGCTCTCATGCCTGCGTCGAGCTGCTCGACCACGGCTACGAGCTGATCGTGGTCGACGACTACTCCAACAGCACGCCCGAGGTCCTCACCCGCGTGGAACGGATCGCCGGCCGTTTCGTCGGCGCCGTCTACGAACTCGACGTCCGGGACCGGCGCGCCCTGTCGGCCGTCTTCGACCGGCACGCCGTCGACGCCGTGGTGCACTTCGCCGCGCTCAAGTCCGTCGGCGCCTCGACGCGGCGGCCCGCCGAGTACTACGACACGAACGTCGGCGGCACGACCGCGCTGCTGCGCACCATGCACGACCACGGTGTGCACCGGCTGGTGTTCTCCTCCTCCTGCTCGCTCTACGGCGACGCCGGGCACGGGTCCCTCGCCGAGTCCGCCCCCGCCCGGCCCACCAACCCCTACGCCGCCTCGAAGTGGCTCTGTGAGCAGATCCTCGCCGACGTCTGTCGCCGGTGCCCCGAGTACACGGTGCTGAGCCTGCGCTACTTCAACCCGGCCGGCGCCCACCCCAGCGGGCTGCTCGGCGAGGACCCCCGCGGTGAGCCCGACAACCTGATGCCGTACGTCGCCCAGGTGGCCGCCGGCCGCCGGAAACTGCTCCGGGTCTTCGGCGGCGACTACCCCACGCGTGACGGCACCGCGGTCCGCGACTACCTCCACGTCATGGACACCGTCGAGGCGCACCGGGTGGCACTGGACCATCTGGCCGACATGCCCGGCCTGCATGTGTTCAACCTCGGTGTCGGCAGGGGGAGTTCGGTGCTGGACGTCGTCGCGGCGTACGGGCACGCGGCCGGGCGTGAGGTGCCGTACGAGATCGTGGGCCGGCGTCCCGGCGACGTGGCCGAGCTGGTGGCCGACGCGTCAGCGGTGGGCCGGGCCTGGGGCTGGCGGCCCACCCGAGACCTGGCCGACATGTGCCGGGACTCGTGGCGGTTCCAGCAGCTCAACCCGCAGGGATACGCGGGATCCGCGCGGCATCCGAACGGGAAGCGGTGAGCGCGAACGCCGTCTCGACCAGGGCGATGTGGCTGAACGCCTCGGGAGTGTTGCCCAGTTGACGTCCGGCGTCCGGGTCCCACTGCTCGGACAGCAGGCCCACGTCATTGCGGACGGCGAGGACCCGCTCGAACTCCGCCCGGGCACGGGCTGGTCGGCCGGTCGCCGCGAGGGCGTCGGCGTACCAGAGGGTGCAGGCGACGAAGGCCCCCTCGGCGCCGCGCGCGCCGTCGACCGCGTGGGCGCCGGGGCCGTCCGGTGCGTACCGCCGGACGAAGCCGCCGTGGGCAAGGCCCCGCATCGCGCGGACCGTGGCGCGCACCCGTTCGTCCCCGGCGGGCAGGAAGCCCAGGCGCGGGATCAGCAGCGCCGAGGCGTCCAGGGCCGGGGAGCCGTAGGACTGGACGAAGGAACGCCGGTGTGGGTCCCAGCCCTGCCGGCACACCTGTCGGTGCACCTCCTCACGCATCGCCCGCCAGCCCTCCGCGTTGCCGTTCCGGCCGAGGAGCGCGCCCATTCTGAGGGCGCGGTCGGCGGCCACCCACACCATGACCTTGGAGTGCACGAACTGCCGTGCCGGGCCCCGCACTTGCCACAGCCCCTGGTCGGGTTCGCGCCAGTGGCGCTGGAGATGGGCCATGAGGGCCTCCACCATGTCCCAGAGATGGGCGGGCAGGGGGATGCCCGCCCGCAGAGAGAGGTGGAGGGTGTCCAGGACCTCGCCGTACACGTCGAGTTGGAACTGGTTCACGGCCGCGTTGCCGAAGCGGACCGGGCGCGAGCCCTCGTAGCCGGGCAGCCAGGGCGCCTCGGTCTCGGGCAGCAGCCGCTGGCCGCCGACGCCGTACACGGTCTGGAGATCGGCCGGATCTCCGGCGATGGCCCGCACCAGCCAGGCCAGCCAGGCCGTCGCCTCCTCCCGGTAGCCGCTGCGCAGCAGACAGGACAGGGTGAGGGTGGAGTCGCGCAGCCAGCAGTAGCGGTGGTCCCAGTTGCGGTCGCCGCCGACGCGGCCGGGCAGCGAGGTGGTGGGGGCGGCGACGAC
>JABFXD010000822.1 GCA_013361925.1 Streptomyces sp.
CCCAGCTGAGCGACGCGCAGGCCGCGAACCAGGAGGTCGCGGACTGGCTGGGCGACTGGACGCCGACGGCTTCCTGACGCCGGGCACAGGCGCTGTCGGTGCCCGTTGATAACGTGCCTCGTCCAGTCATCAGCTGTGTGAAGGGACGGGGCGCGTGCGGGATGTGACATGTCATCAGGTCAGTGAGCAGCGGTTGGCCGAGGCGCTCGACGACATCCACGGGCGGGCGTACTCGCGCTGGCACTCCCTGCGGTACGGCAGCATCTCGCCGGCCCTGATACAGGCCATGGCGGACGAGCTCCTCGACCATGTCGCCGCCCGCGCGATCACGGAACCGGGGCTCGACGAGCAGGCGCGCGCGGTCGCCGTCACCGCGGCGGAGTGTGTGCACGGAGTACTGAGCGTCCTGTGCTTCCCGGGCGGGGACCAGGAGATCCGGTTCCCCCTCGTCGGGGAACGGATCAGCACGGACCCCGACGACGACGAGTTCGGGGACGGACCCCTCACCTTCCGGGACGTCGTCAAGGAGGCGCCCACCGCGCGGACCTGGCTCGACATGTTCGAGGTGTGTGTCGTCAGCGGGCTCGTGCGGGACCGGGACCGGGTCACCGGTCTGCTGCTGCGGGGCGACTACGCGCCCGCCGTCCGTGACGGCGTGCCCTACAACCCGTACCCCTCCGTCTCCGCGCCCGCCGACCTCGCCGCCATGGACGCGCTCTGCCTCTATCTCACCGAGGCGGCCGGGCACCTGCCCCGCGACTGGCCGGCCGTCACGCTGCGCAAGCCCGAGGCCGGTGAGCGCGCGGAAGCCGCCCGGCGGCTGGACGAGAACGGCGCCGCGCTGAGCGCCGACCAACGGCTGCTGCGCGTACTCCTCGACGACGACCAGGACTCCTTCGAGGAAGCGCTCGCGGCCCGACTGGTGGCGTACCGGGAGAGTGCCGGTGCTGACGCCGATCCCGCGCCCCGATCGCTCCTCCCTCTCGGCGCCCTCGCCCTGGCCTGCCTCGCCGTCCAGGTCCATCAGTGGGAGCTCGGTGTCCGGTCCGGCTATCTGCCGCGCGGACTGCTGGCGGCAGCGGCACGGGTGTGACCTTGCGGGAGTACCGCGCCGACCGCCGCTCCCGGCTGAAGGTGCTCGGGCTCATCGCGCTGATGCTGGCGTGCGGAGTGCTGGAGGTGGTCATCAACGACGTACCGGGCTGGGTCGCGGTGCTCCTCACAGCCGTCCTGACCGTCGTCGACGGTGTGTGGGCCCTGTCCCTGTGGCGGGCCACCCTGCCGTACGTCACCGAGGCCCACCTGCCGGACCTCCGCTCCCCGCGGCCCCGTCAGGCTCCGCCGACGTCGGCCCCGAGCCTTAAAGCCCACGCTCATCGCGTTGCCAGCTCCGCCACAGGCTCTCGTCACACCGTGTTCGGATGGCGCGGAAGATTCTGCTGGCCGACGACGACGAGGCCGTGCGAGAAGGGCTCGGGCTGCTGCTGCGGTTCGAGGGGTACGAGACCGTCCTCGCCGGGGACGGGCGCAGTGCCCTGGAACTCATGGCGGCCGGCCCGGACCTGGTGCTGATGGACGTCACCATGCCCGAGCTCGACGGGCTGGCCGCCACCCGCCGTATCCGGGCCTCCGGGTCCACCGTCCCGATCCTGATGATCACCGGCCGGGCCGCGGTCGGCGACCGGATCGTCGCCCTCGACAACGGCGCCGACGACTATCTCGCCAAGCCCTTCGACGCCGAGGAACTCCTCGCCCGGGTCAGGGCGTTGCTGCGGCGCAGCCGACCGCGCGTGGTGCCGCCGCAACCCAGTGAGCAGCTGTCGTTCCAGGACATCGCCATCGATCTGCGCACCCGTGCCGTCACCCGCGGCGGCCGTCCCCTCGACCTCACCCCGACCGAGTACGCGCTGCTCGCCTACCTCATGCGGCACCCGGCCAAGGTGCTCAGCCGGGCGCAGATCCACAAGGAGGTGTGGGGCTTCGACTTCGAGCCCGCCTCCAACACCCTGGACGTGTACGTCATGTATCTGCGGCGCAAGCTGGAGAGCCGCGGCGAACCGCGGCTCATCCAGACCGTGCGCGGGCTCGGCTACACGCTCAGGAGCCCGGCGGGGCTGCCGGTCGGCCGCACCTCCCGCTGACCGGCGTACGCCAGGCGCGCGTACGTCCCGCCGCGCCGGACGAGTTCGTCGTGCGTCCCCTCCTCCACCAGCCGTCCGCCGTCCACGACGAGGATGCGGTCGGCGTCGGGGGCGAGGCTCAGATCGTGCGTGATCATGATGGTCGTACGGCCGGACATCAGATGGCGCAGCGGCTGGACGATCCGCCGCGCGGCCATCGCGTCCAGGCCGGCCGTCGGCTCGTCGAGGATCAGGACGGGCGCGGCGCGCAGGATCGCGCGGGCGATGGCGACGCGCTTGAGCTGGCCGCCGGAGAGGGCGGCGGTGCCGGGGGCGATGACGGTGTCGTAGCCGCCCGGGAGTTCGGTGACGAAGGTGTGCGCGGCGGCGGCCGCGGCGGCCCGCTCGATCTCCTCCTGGGTCGCGCCCGGGCGCCCGCAGGCGATGTTCTCCCGGATGGTGCCGTGCAGGATCAGCGTCTCCTGCGGGAGCAGGGCGATGTTCTCGCGCAGGAACGCGAGCGGTACGTCCGTCAGCGGGACGCCGTCCAGGCAGAGCACGCCGGACGAGGGGTCGTAGAAGCGGAGCAGCAGCTTGGCGAGGGTGGACTTGCCGGCGCCGCTCGGGCCGGTGACGAGGACGAGTTCGCCGGGGGCGGCGGTGAAGGTGACGTCGGTGAGCGAGTCCGTGCCGGCCCCCGGGTAGCCGAAGCTCGCGCCGTGCACACTGACCCAGCCGCGCACCGGCCACTCCCTTACGGGCTCGGCGGGGTCGGTGACGGCGGGTTCGGCGTCGAGGATCTCGCCCAGGCGCTGGGCGCCGGCCGTGGCGGCGGTGAGGGTGAGGCCGAGCTGGCCGAGGTTGCGGACTGGCGGATAGAGGTAGCCGATGAAGGCGGCGAAGGCGAGGAGCTGGCCGAGGGTCATGCGGTCGGCGGAGATCTCCCACACCCCGAGTCCGATGACGGCGAGGACGCAGACCGTCTCGACGACCTCGACGAACTGCTCGTACATCTCGCTGAGCCGGGCCCCGCGCACGCTGGCCCGCATCCAGGCCCTGGCCTCCCGGTCGAGCCGCTTCTCCTCGTCCTCGTACCGGTTGTAGGCCTGGGTCAGCACCACATTGCCGAGCGACTCCTCCACCACGGACGTGATCGCGCCGTCGGCGACGCGCTCGTCCTGGGAGGCGGTGCGGATGCGGCCGGCGAAGCGGCGGGCGGCGAGCAGGAAGAGGGGTGCGAGGACGAAGGTGGCGAGAGCGAGGTCCCAGCGGAGCCAGAGGGCGGCGGCGGAGTAGAAGACGGCGGCGAAGGCGGCGGAGACGGTGCCGACGACCCCCGACACCACCATCTGCTCGATGGCCTCGACGTCACCGGTGAGCCGCTCGACCAGGTCGCCCTGCCGGTGCCGCTGGAAGAAATGCGGCGGCAGGTCCTGCACATGCCGGAACACCTTCGCCCGCAGCCGGAGCACGAATCTCTCGGCGGTCCAGGTGGCGAGCGAGTTGCCGAGGTAGCCGACGAGCGCACCGAGCGCCGCGACGGCGAGCCAGGCACCGGCCGGACCCCAGAAGGCGGCGAGCGAACCGGCCTTGAGCGCGGTGTCGGTGAGATGCGCGAACAGCAGAATGGACGCGGTCTCGGCGAGCGCCGACACCACGACACACGCGATGATCGCCAGCAGCCACTTGCGGTCGCCGCGGGTGAGCGGCCAGAACCGGTGGAAGGCCTCACGGACTTCCCTCATGTCTCACTCCCTTCGGACATGCCCGAGGCGGGGCCACCGAGTCCCTGTCGGTGGCCCCGCCTCGCGATACGGGTTGTCAGCAGCCCTTGCCGCTCTTGTTGCCGACCGGGCGACGCTGCGAAGTGGCAGCGGCCTTCTTCTGCTGCGGGGCCTTCTTCTTCGACGCCGGGGCGGCGGGCTTGGTGTTCTTCTTGGCGACGGGGGCGATCTTGTGGAAGCTCATGGAATTCTCCTCGGTGATTATCAGGTACGGATAACGGCGATTTCTCCGTCGCCGTTCGCTTTCGACATGGAAAACATTACGTGACCCCGAACCCGCAAAAAGCCAATTCCGCTGAGACCTCGATGAATTACAACTAAGACAAGTTTTCAGGAGATACCCGGAACCAAACCCCGCCTCACACAGGTTTTAATACGCGAAGAGGCGGCCGCGTCGATACGACGCGACCGCCTCTTCTCCTGCCCCCGAGGGGTTACTGCGTGATCGTGATCCGGTTCGTCACCGGCGGGGCGATCGGGTTCGTGGCCGAGGAGTTGGCCGTGAGGTACTGCTCCAGGGCCGCCAGGTCGTCCGTGCCGACGAGGTCGTTGGTGCCCTGGCCCAGGGTGGTGATGCCGTCGCCGCCGCCCGCGAGGAAGCTGTTGGTG
>JABFXD010000790.1 GCA_013361925.1 Streptomyces sp.
AGGACCAGAACCACCCAGGTGCCGTCGTCGTGGGTGCCGCATGGTGTGGGCCGGGGGTAGTGACGCACCAAGGATTTTCGCCCCCGCCGCCCCTACCCGTTCCCATCCCCAGGGGCTCCGCCCCTTCGACCCCTCCCGGGGGGGCTCCGCCCCCTGGACCCCCGCTCCTCAAACGCCGGAGCGGCTGACCAACCAGCCCGTCCGGCGTTTGAGGACGAGGCCCCTTCGGGGCCGAAGCAGGGGTCTGGGGGCGCAGCCCCCAGGGATGGGACGGGTAAGGGCGGCGGGGGCGAGAAAAAGTCCCTACCCCCGCGTCAACGACAACAACTCCCGCGCCGGCCCCACCGGCCGATGCCCCGTCGGCCATACCGCCCGCAGGTCACGGGCCAGGGAGACGCCCTCCACCGGTACCGCCACCAACCTCCGCATCGCCAGCTCCTCACCCACCGCCAGTTCGCTGAGTACCGCCGGCCCCGCCCCGCTCACCGCCGCCGCCTTCACCGCCGTGGTGGACGACAGCTCGATCAGCGGCCGCGCCAGGCCACCCAGCGCGGTGTCCAGGACCTGCCGCGTCCCCGACCCCTTCTCCCGCAGGATCAGCGGCGTCGACGCCAACTCCTCGGCGGCCAGCGGGCGTCGGCGACGGGCCCAGGGGTGGGCCGGGGCGGTGACGACGATGAGGCGGTCATGGGCGATGACGACCGAGTCGAGGCCGGTCGGGACCGTGAGCCCCTCCACGAAGCCCAGGTCCGCCTCGTCGGTCAGCAGGCGTTCCGCGACCGCCGCGGAGTTGCCCGCCAGCAACGACACGGCGGTGTCGGGGCGTTGGGCGCGCAGGGCGAGCAGCCAGCCCGGCAGCAGATACTCGGCGATCGTCATGCTCGCCGCCACCCTCAGCCGGGAGTCCCGCCGGTCACGCAGCGCCTGCGCCCCCGCGTCGAACGCCTCCGCCGCCTCCACGATCCGCCGCGCCCAGTCCGTGACCAGCGCCCCGGCGTCCGTCAGCCGCGAACCGCGGGGCGAGCGGTCCACCAGCGCCACGCCCAGTTGCCGTTCCATGGAACGGATGCGGCTGCTGGCCGCGGGCTGGGTGATGCCGACCTCGCGGGCCGCCGCACCGAGACTGCCGAGCCGCGCCACCGCCAGCAGCAGCTCCAGCGCCCCCAGGTCAGGGACTCTGTGTGCCAGTGTGTTGGTGACCGTTCCCTCACTGCTCATAAGCCCAGTTTATGTCCTCATAGAGACATCGTCCCTGGTGGGGAGCGCCGAGCCGCGCGACGCTCGAAGCATGGTCACCGCAGCCCAGCCTCTCCTCCCCACCCGTGCCACCGCACGTCCCCCGCGCGCCACAGCCGTCCGTCACCTCGGACCGAACTGGTACGCCACCGTCATGGGCACCGCCGTCGTCGCCACCGCCGGAGCCGGGCTGCCCGTCTCCGTTCCCGGCCTGCGCACCGCCCTCATCGGCGTCTGGGCGTTCTCCCTCGTCATGCTCCTGGCGCTCCTCGGCGCCCGCGCCCTGCACTGGGCCCACCATCGCGACCAGGCTCGCGCCCATCTCCTCGACCCGGCGATGGCACCCTTCTACGGCTGTCTGGCCATGGCCCTGCTCGCCGTCGGCGGCGGTACCCTCACCGTCGGCGTCGACTGGATCGGCACCGAGGCGGCGGTGGCGCTGGACGCCGTGCTGTTCACCGCCGGAACGGCCGTCGGGCTCGCGGCCGCCGTCGCCGTCCCCTATCTGATGGCCGTACGCCATCGCATCGAGCCGGGACAGGCGACCCCCGTGTGGCTGCTGCCCCTCGTGGCGCCCATGGTGTCCGCGGCGCTCGGCCCGCTCCTCGTGCCCCATCTCCCGGCGGGTCAGGCGCAGGAGACCCTGCTGCTCGCCTGCGTCGCCCTGTTCGGGGTCTCGCTGCTGGCGACGCTGCTCATGCTGCCGCTCGTCTTCGGCCGGCTGATCACGGGCGGGCCGCTGCCGCTCGCCCTCACCCCGACCCTGTTCCTCGTCCTGGGTCCGCTCGGGCAGTCCACCACCGCGGTCAACAAGTTCGCGGACGTCGCCCCCGGTGTCGTACCGGACCCGTACAGCGGTGGTTTCTCGGTTCTCGCCGTGCTCTACGGCTTCCCCGTCATGGGGTTCGCCCTGCTCTGGTTCGCGCTCGCCGTCGCGCACGTCGTGCGGGCCCGCCGGGCGGGGATGGGGTTCGCGATGACCTGGTGGGCGTTCACGTTCCCGGTCGGGACCTGTGTCACCGGGGCGGAGGGGCTGGCCCGGCACACCGGGCTGGTCGTCCTCGACGGGCTCGCGATCGGGCTGTACGTGGTCCTCGTCGCCGCCTGGGGTGTCGCCGCGCTGCACACCGTACGGGGGCTCGTCAGCGGTGAGCTGCTCGCAGGGCCTCGGCCAGTACCCGTGGCGCTTCCCCGAGGGACGGGCCGTACCAGGTGAGGTGACGGCCGCTGACGAGCGCGGCCGGGATCCCCTCGAACGCCTCCGGGCCGTCGTCGGCCGTGAAGCGGTACGGCTCGTCCGGGAGGACCACCAGGTCCGGTCGTCTCGCCCGCAACTCGTCGAGGGGGATGCGGGGATAGCGGTCGGGGTGCGTCGCGTACAGGTGGTCCACGCCCAGGCGGGCCAGCACGTCGCCCGCGAACGTGTCCCGGCCCAGCACCATCCAGGGGCGGCGCCAGATCGGCACGACCGCCGTCGCTCGAACCGTCGGCGGCGGCCCCGACCAGGCCTCCTCCGCCTCGTCCAGCCAGCGCGGCCGTCCCCGCGCCCCGCACGCCGTCAGCACGCGGGCCAGCTCCCGGAAGGCCTGGGGCAGATCGCGTACCTCGGTCACCAGGACCTCGACGCCCGCCGAGCGCAGGGCCGCCAGGTCGGGGGCGCGGTTCTCCTCCTCGTTGGCGACCACCAGGTCAGGGGCGAGCGCGAGGATGCGGCCGAGGTCGGGGTTCTTCGTCCCGCCGATCCGTGTCACGTCCAGCTCCGCCGGATGCGTGCACCAGTCGGTGGCGCCGACCAGGGCGCTGGGGAGGGTCTCGGCCACCGCCTCCGTGAGGGACGGGACCAGGGACACGACCCTCACTGACGTGGCCGGTCCTGGACCGCCTCGATGTGTTCGGCCACCGCGACGACGACCACCCGGGTGTCGGACACGGTGGCCCGCCAGCGGTGCCGCACCCCGCCGGTGAGGTAGAGGGTGTCGCCCCGGCCGAGCCGGTAGGCCCGGCCCTCCGCCTCGATCTCCACGGCGCCGTCGGCGACGTACATCAACTGGTCGTTGCGGTACTGGAATTCACGCCGTGCGTCATGGTCGCCGGTGAACTCCTGGGCGTGCATCTGATGGTGACCGCGCACCAGGGAACGCACCCGGAGCTGGGGTTCCGCCTCCGCGCAGTCGGCGCGCACGACATCGACGCTGCACGCCGGGTCCGCGGCGGCGAGGAGTTCGACGGCGGTGGTGCGCAGGGCGTCGGCGACCTTCTCCAGGGAGCTGCGGCTGGGGCGCGCCCGTTCGTTCTCGATCTGGCTCAGGAAGGGGACCGACAGGCCGCTGCGTTCGGCCACGACGGCGAGGGTGAGTTCCAGCGCGCGACGCCGCCGCCGTACGGCAGCGCCCACCCGCAGGGGCTGTTCTTTGTGGTCGCCCATCGCTCCGGCTCCCTCCTTCGCTCGTCGCTCGGCACCCGTCGCTGAACATGTCTCTGTCGAGTTGTCTGCACCCTACGCATGTTCGGCAAACCGTTTCATGCGCCCGTCACATTGCCGTAAGCCCGGAGCGGACATTCTCGCCAACTCCGGCCAGTAGATCAGCTCTCCGGCCGCCGTGTGAGGGGATTCCTCCGTCAGGACGAACGGCCTGACCACGACGGCCGGATGAGGCTCAGGTGACGACGTAGCTGTATGTGGTTGTCCGGTTTCTTTTGGTCGCGGCTACTGCGGGGTCATCCGCTCCACCATGTCCGGGTGCTTCTTCAGCCAGTCCTCGACCGCCTCGTCCTCGTGTCCCTGGCCGTGCGTGTTGATCGCGGCCTCCAGGGTGCCGAGCTCGTCCTCGCTCATATGGAAGCCCTTGATCCACTTGGTGAGCTGCGGATACTGCGCCGGGAACTTCTCGTTGGCGATGGTGCGGATCGTGTTCCCCTCGCCGAAGAGCTTCTTGCCGTCCTTCAGCTTGGTGAGGTCGTACTGGCTGTACGCCCAGTGCGGCGACCAGAGCACGACGGCGACGGGCTGCTTCTTGGCGTACGCGCGCTTGAGCTCGGCGAGCATCGCGGGCGTGGAGCCGTCGACGACGTCGTACTCCTTGTCCAGGCCGTAGCCGGGCAGGACCTTGTTCTTCAGGAGGTTCATCTCGCCGGTGCCCGGCTCGATGCCGATGATCTTCCCGTCGAAGAGGTCGGCCTTGCCCTTGAGGTCCTCGTAGGACTTGATCCCCTTGACGTACGAGGGGACGGCGACCTCCAGGGAGGTCGGCTGGTACCAGGTGCCGAGGTCGGCGAGTCTGTCCTTGTTCTTGTCCCAGTAGTTCGCCTGCGCGTACGGCAGCCAGGCGTCGAAGTTGAGGTCGAGGTCCCCGGAGGCGAGGCCGGTGTAGACCGGGCCGACGTCCATCTGCTTGAGGTTGAGCCGGTAGCCGCGTCGCTCCAGGACGTTCTTCCACAGGTGGGTGACGGCGATGTCCTCGTCCCAGGGGAACCAGGCCACGTCGATCGGGTTCTTGGCCTCGGCGGGGGCCGCTGCGGTCTTCGCGACCGGGGCCAGCTTGTCGACCACGCCGGGGTTGTCCTTCAGCCAGGCGCGGACCGCGTCCTGCTGCTTGCCCTTGCCGGCCTTGTTGATCTCGGCCTCAAGGCTGGTGAGCTGCTTCTCGTCGAGCTTGAAGTCCTTCAGCCACTTGCCGACGACCGGGTTGTCGGCGGCGAAGCCCTTGCGGGCCACGGTGTGAATGCCGTCGCCGGAGCCCCACGCCCCCTTGGGGTCCTTGAGCTTCTTCAGGTCGTAGTCGTTGTACGCCCAGTGCGGCGACCAGAGCGTGACGACGATCGGGTCCTTCTGGGCGTACGCCCGCTTCAGCTCGGCCAGCATGGCGGGCGTGGAGCTGTCGACGACCTTGTACTCCTTGTCGAGGCCGTACGCCTTGAGGACCTTGCTCTTCAGCAGGGCCATCTCACCGGCGCTCGACTCGATGCCGGTGATCTTCCCGCCGAACTCGGAGGCCTTGCCCTTGAGGTCGTCGAGCGAGTCGACGTCCTTCATGTACGACGGCACGCTCAGCTCCAGCGACGTCTTGTCGTACCAGGCGCCCAGGTCGTCCAGCTGGTTGCCGTACTTCTTCCAGTACTGCTCGTGGGTCGTCGGCAGCCAGGCGCCCGTCATGAAGTCGGCGTTGCCGGAGGCGACGGAGGTGTAGAGGGGGCCCGCGTCGAGCTGCTTGGCGTCCACCTGGAAGCCGCGCTGCTCCAGGATCTCCTTCCAGAGGAAGGTGGAGGCGACGCCGTCGTCCCAGGGGACGTAGCCGATGCTGACCTTCTTGCCCTGGCCGACGTCCTTGCCGTCGGCGACCGGAGCCGTGCTGTCGCCGCTGCCGCCGAACATGCCCATGCCGCCCGCGACCAGGGCGAGGATCACGATGCCGATCACGGCGACCTGGGGGCGGGGGCGGTACGACCAGATCTTCAGCCCCTGTGCCGCGCGGGCCCGGGCGGCGGCGCGGCGGCCCAGCGGGGAGACCTGGGTGCCGAGGGCGCCGGTCATCCGGTCGAGGTAGATCGCGAGGATCACGATGGCCACGCCCGCCTCGGAGCCGAGGCCGACGTCGAGCTGGCCGATGGCCTCGTTGACCCGGCCGCCCAGGCCGCCGGTGCCGACCATGCCGGCGATCGCGGCCATGGACAGGCCGAGCATGATGACCTGGTTGACGCCGGCCATGACGGTCGGCAGGGCGAGCGGCAGCTGGACGCGCAGCAGGGTGTCCCTGGGAGTCGTGCCGAACGCCTCGGCCGCCTCGACCAGTTCCTTGTCGACCTGGCGGATGCCCAGCTCGGTCATGCGCACGCCGGGGGCGAGCGCGAAGATCAGGGTGGCGACCATGCCCGCGGAGGCGCCGGTGCCGAAGAAGAGGATCGCCGGGATGAGGTAGATCATCGCGGGCAGTGTCTGCATGAAGTCCAGGACCGGCCGGACCAGTCCGCTGACCCGGTCGGAGCGGGCCGCCCAGATGCCCACCGGTACGGCGATCACCAGGGCGATGAGCGTGGCGACGAGGACCAGGGAGAGGGTCACCATCGCGTCGTCCCACAGTTCGAGGGAGTCGATGAAGGCGAAGCCCACGAAGGTGAGCAGGCCGGCGGTGGTGCCGCGCAGCCAGAAGGCGACCACGGCGAAGATGCCCGCGAGGAGCAGGGGTTCGGGCGCCTGGAGGACGGCGTCGATACCGTCGTAGGCGCCGGTGAAGACGGTCTTGAGGAAGTCGAAGAGCCAGGCCATGTGGCCGAGCAGCCAGTCGACGGCGTCGTTGACCCAGTCGCCGAGCGGAATCCTAGGCACGGGCCACCGCCTCCGCCTTGTCGTCGCCCTCCCGGGGCGCGGGGATGGCCTGTCCGTCGGCGAGGAAGCCGATCAGCCGTCGGCCGGGGACCACGCCGACGAGCCGGCGGCTGTCGTCCAGCACCGCCACGGGGTGCGTCGAGCGGGCGCTCATCGCACAGAGTTCGGTGAACGGGGTGTCGGGCGTCGCGGTCTCGCAGCCGCTCGTACAGCCGCAGTCGGCCTCGTCGCCCCGCACGTCGGTGTCCATGACGGCGGACGCGGTCAGGACGCGGGAGCGGTCGACGTCCTGGATGAAGGAGGCGACGTAGTCGTTCGCGGGCCGCACGAGGATGTCCTCGGCGGTGCCGTTCTGGACGATCCGGCCGTCGCGCATGACGGCGATCCGGTCACCCAGGCGCATGGCCTCGTTGAGGTCGTGGGTGATGAAGACGATCGTCTTCTTCAGGGTCTGCTGGAGCTGGAGCAGCTGGTCCTGCATGTCCCGGCGGATCAGCGGGTCGAGGGCGCTGAAGGACTCGTCCATCAGCAGCAGGTCGGCGTCGGTGGCCAGGGCGCGGGCCAGTCCCACACGCTGCTGCATACCGCCGGACAGTTCGTCCGGCCAGGACTTCTCCCAGCCGGCGAGGCCGCACAGCTCCAGGGCCTCGGTGGCCCGCTTCGTACGCTCGGCCTTGGCGACGCCCTGCACGGCGAGGCCGTAGGCGGCGTTCTCCAGGACACTGCGGTGCGGGAACAGCGCGAAGTGCTGGAAGACCATGCTGATCTTGCGCGCGCGGACCTCGCGCAGTTCCCGGTCGCCGAGGGCGGTCAGGTCCTGGCCGTCGAAGCGGACGGTGCCCGCGGTCGGTTCCAGCAACCCGTTGAGCATGCGCAGCAGCGTCGACTTGCCGGATCCGGACAGGCCCATGACGACGAAGATCTGGCCGGGGTCCACGGTGAAGGAGGCGTCGATGACAGCGGCGGTCGTGCCGTCGGCGCGCAACTCCTCCCGGTCGGCTCCATCGCGCAGTCTCTCGACTGCCTCACTCGGTCGTCTGCCGAACACCTTGTAGAGATGTTCGGCCTCTAGGCTGGCTGACACGCGTACCTCTTGCGTCGGGGGCGGGGGTCAGTGGCGGCGCCTGCCCCCGGCCGACCAGGACAAACCGGGAAGTGGTTCAGTTCACAACCAGTCCGCAGGATCGCCGTACCAGTCCGTAGGATCACCGTCGACGCTTCACATCGGTGCTGGGGGGACAGCTGTGGAACGACCGGACGACAGACGCGCATCCGTGCTGCGCTTCTCGACGGAGCTGGTGGCGTGGGTCGCCGCGCCCTGGGCTCTGGCCCCGTACTCCTGGGCGCTCGCCGTCCTCGCGGTGGTGGTCCTCATCGGTCTGCCGACCGTGTTCTCCACACCGGGCGACAAGGCGCAGGTGATCGTCCCGGTGCCCGGCGCGGTCACGATCCTGCTGGTGCTGCTCCAGCTCGTCACGGCGGTGGTCGCGGCGTGGTGGGCCTGGCCGGTGTGGGCGGCGGTGGTCGTGTCGGTGCTGGCCGCGGCGACGCTGGTCACCGAGCAGCCGCGCCGGCGGTGGCTGCTGACCGGCGTTGGCACCGGCGGGTGAGTGTCGGTGCCGTACGGCATGATGCGAGGCGTGACCGGACGACTCATGCTTCTCGACACCGCCTCGCTCTACTTCCGCGCCTACTTCGGCGTCCCGGAGTCCGTGAAGGCCCCGGACGGCACGCCGGTGAACGCCGTGCGCGGACTGCTGGAGTTCATCGACCGCCTGGTCAGGGACCATCGCCCGGATGAGCTGGTGGCCTGCATGGACGCCGACTGGCGTCCCCAGTGGCGGGTCGACCTGATCCCCTCCTACAAGGCCCACCGCGTCGCCGAGGAGCACGAGGTGGGACCGGACGAGGAGGAGGTGCCGGACACGCTGTCGCCGCAGGTGCCGGTCATCGAGGCCGTCCTGGACGCGCTCGGCATCGCGCGCGTGGGCGTCGCGGGCTACGAGGCGGACGACGTGATCGGCACGTTCACCGCGCGGGCGAAGGGCCCGGTCGACATCGTCACCGGCGACCGCGACCTGTACCAGCTGGTGGACGACGCCCGCGGCATCCGCGTGCTGTACCCGCTCAAGGGCGTGGGCACGCTCCAGCTCACCGACGAGGCGTGGCTGCGCGAGAAGTATGGGGTCGACGGACGGGGGTACGCGGATCTGGCGCTGCTGCGCGGCGACCCGAGCGACGGTCTGCCGGGGGTGCCCGGCATCGGGGAGAAGACGGCGGCCAAGCTGCTGGCCGAGTTCGGCGACCTGGCCGGGATCATGGCGGCGGTCGACGACCCGAAGGCGAAGCTCACGCCGTCGCAGCGCAAGCGCCTCGACGAGTCGCGGCCGTATGTCGCGGTGGCGCCGACGGTCGTGAAGGTCGCCGACGACGTCCCGCTGCCGGACGTCGACCCGACGCTGCCGCGCGGCCCGCGGGACCCGGCCGCGGTGGAGGAGCTGGCGGCACGCTGGGGCCTGGGCGGGTCGCTCCAGCGGCTGCTGACGACCCTGGCTCCGTAAATCATCTTCTCCATTGAGCGCATCACCTTCTTGTCCGAGGGGAATCGCGCTCTCGCGTTTGGCTTAATCTTGCCCTCAGACAAGGGGTGTTAAGTAGGGGGAGATGCTAACTTAGGTAAGCCTAAGCAGGGAAGCAGGGAGGCCGCCATGGCAGAACGACCGGGACGCAAGCCGCGGAAGCCGCATTCCGCGCAGGTCGTCCGCACCGAGCGGCTGACCCCGCACATGCAGCGGGTCGTGCTCGGTGGCGAGGGGCTCGCCGATTTCGCGGCGGACACCTGCACCGACCATTACGTGAAGCTGCTGTTCCCGGCGGGGGGTGCCGTCTATCCCGAGCCCTTCGACATGGAGCGGATCCGCGAGGAGTTCCCGCGCGAGCAGTGGCCGGTGACCCGGACCTACACGATCCGCCACTGGGACGCCGAACACCGCGAGATGACCCTGGACTTCGTGATCCACGGCGACGAGGGCCTCGCGGGTCCTTGGGCGGTGCGCGTACAACCGGGCGAGACCGTCCGCTTCATGGGCCCCGGTGGCGCCTACGCCCCCGATGCCGCCGCCGACTGGCATCTGCTCGTCGGTGACGAGAGCGCCCTGCCCGCCATCGCCCGCTCCCTGGAGTCCCTGCCCGACGGTGTCACGGCGCATGCCTTCGTCGAGGTGTCGGGACCCGAGGAGGAGCAGAAGATCGACTCCGATGTGGAGGTCGTCTGGGTGCACCGCGGGGGCCGGCCGGTCGGCGAGGCGCTGACCGAGGCCGTGCGCGCGCTGGAGTTCCCCGAGGGGCGGGTGCACGCGTTCGTCCACGGCGAGGCGCACTTCGTGAAGGAGCTGCGACAGCTGCTGCGCGTCGAGCGCGAGATCTCGCGCGAGGACCTGTCGATCTCCGGCTACTGGCGGCTCGGCCACAACGAGGACGGCTGGCAGGCCTCGAAGCGGGAGTGGAACGCCCGGATCGAGAGCGAGCAGGAGGGCACGCCGGCGGCATAGCGCCACGGCGGCTGAGTGGTTCAGGAGGGCGCCCAAGCGCCCTCCTTCGCCTTTCCCGCTACACCGACCGCTGATACGACCTGAACGTCCGTATCGACAGCCACACCGCCGCCACCGCGAGCGCCAGCAGCGCCCCGCCGCGCCCCAGCACCGCACCCCAGTCCGGACTGTCGGACAGGGCGGAACGACCGGCCACCATCGCCCAGTTGAGCGGGTTGAAGTCGGCGATGTGCCGCATCCAGGACGGCATCTGACTCGGTGCCATGAAGGCGCTGGACAGGAAGGTCAGCGGCAGCAGCAGGAAGGTGTTGATGCCGATGATCGACTCGCGCTCCCGCACCAGCATCCCGAGCGCGTTGGACAGCGCTCCGAAGACGGTGCCGAGCAGGACCGAGGCGAGGACCAGTACGACGACGCCCGCGATCCCGCCGGGGTAGTCCGCGCCGCCCAGCAGTCCGAGCAGCACGATGACGACCGACTGCAGGGCGGTGACCAGGCCGTTGTTGACGACGTTGCCGTTCATCAGGGCGGCCCGGCTGACCGGGGTGGTCAGGAAGCGGTCGAGGGTGCCGCGCTGGATCTCGTCGAGCGTGGTCATCCCCGCCCACATGTTGGAGCTCAGCGCGCTCATCACGACCACGCCGGGGACGAGGTAGTCGAGGTAGGAGGTGGTGCCGAAGCCGCCGAGCTCGACGACGTCGCGGAACAGGCTGCCGAAGAGGAACAGCCAGATCACGGGCTGGATCAGCGTGATGATCGCGTAGGCGGGCTGCCGTACGAACACCATGAGCTGGCGCTGCGTCATGTACCAGGTCTGGGAGACGGCGGTGCTCATCGGGCACCTCCCGCGGGAACCAGCTCTTCGGTGTCCACGGGGTCCGTGCTCTGGGTGTAGCGCCGGCCCGTGTAGCGCAGATACACGTCGTCGAGCGAGGGGCGGGCGACGGTCGCGGCGGCGACGCCGACACCGGCCCGCTCCAGGGCACCGAGCAGGGCCGGCATCGCGGCCGCCCCGTCGTCGGCGCGGACGCTGACGCGCCGGCCGTCCATCAGCACCTCGTGCACCCCGGGCAGTCCGCCGAGGGCGCCCCCCAGCAGCGTACGACCGGCCTCTCCGACCGTGGCGCGCAGTTCCAGGTGGACGGCGTCGCCGCGGAGTTCGCCCTTGAGGGCGTCGGGGGTGCCTTCGACGACGACCCGGCCGCGGTCGACGATCGCGACGCGCTCGGCGAGCCGGTCGGCCTCTTCGAGGTAGTGCGTGGTGAGCAGGATGGTCAGCCCCTCCTCGCCGGCGAGCCGGCCGATCTCGTCCCACATGGCGCCGCGGGCCTGCGGGTCGAGGCCGGTGGTGGGCTCGTCGAGGAAGAGGACCTCGGGGCGGTGCACCAGGCCGAGGGCGACGTCCAACCGGCGTCGCATGCCGCCGGAGTAGCCCTTGACCTGGCGGTTCGCGGCGTCGGAGAGGCTGAAGCGGTCGAGCAGCTCGGTCACCCGGTGGTCGAGGGCGGCGCCCTTCACGCCGTGGAGCCTGCCCTGGAGGCGCAGATTCTCGCGGCCGGTGGCGACGGGGTCGGCGCCGGAGTTCTGGGCGACCACGCCGATCGCGCGGCGGACCCGGTCCGGGTGGCGCAGTACGTCCTGTCCGGCGACGGTGGCCGCGCCGGAGTCCGGACGGGCCAGGGTGGTGAGGATCTTGACGGTGGTGGACTTGCCGGCGCCGTTGGGGCCGAGGAGCCCGAAGACCGTGCCGGGTTCGACGGTGATGTCCAGGCCGTTGAGGGCGGTGACGTCACCGGGGTAGGTCTTGATCAGCTGACGCGCCTCGACTGCGGGCGCACGGGTGTTCATGGCAGGTGCTCTCCTGGGTGAGCGGATGACAGCTGATCCGCCAGAGGGGCACCGGGCTATCCTGGGTGTGCCGCACCTCGATCGCCTGGATGTGCCTCACGGCGGATTCAGCTCGGGGTTCGAGGCCCTGGCACCGCTGCTGCAACAGCCGTGCCGGGGCCTGTTCTTGTTCTGCTTCAGGTCACGTCTTCTCGTGCAGGGCCTTCCACTCCTCGATGCCGGGCAGTGCGCCCGCCTTGATCTCGTCGAGGAAGCCACGCACCCACGCCGCCTCCGCCTCCACCATGTGGAGCTGGTACTCGTTCTCCACGAGGAAGAGCCGGGGCAGCGTCTCGTACAGCTTCTCCAGCGCGCCGCGGCTGCTCGCCGCCTGGACCAGCAGGGCGTCGAGCCGCTCCTCCAGCAGCGTCACCACGTCGTCGGGGTGCAGCACACCGAGCAGCGAGAGCGCCGTCTCGAAGATCGGGTACTCCTTGGCCGGGTAGGCGACCAGGTCCGACATCCACTCGGTGGTCTCCTGGCGGCCGGCGGCGGTGATGCCGTAGACCGTGCGCTCGGGGCGGTTGCCCTGTCGCTCCACGTCCGTGACCTCGACGAAGCCGTGCTTCTCAAGGCTCTGCACGACGGTGTAGAGCGAGCCGTAGTTGATCTTCGTGCTGGAGTCCTTGCCCTGGCGGCGCAGGGTCTGGGCGATCTCGTAGGGATGCATGGGCTTCTGCCACAGCGTCGCCAGCACGGCGAGCGCCAGGGGGTTGCGGAGCTTGCGTCGTCGCATGAGTCCGGTTCACCTCGCATCCCCACCCGTGCCCGAATATCCGTAGCCGAACATATCGCGACCCACGACCACCCGTCAAGAGACACGATGTATCGCGTTCTGGAGACTCACGCAAGGGCGTGAGGACTTGGGACCGCCTTCGACATGGCCGCGTCATCGGGGCGAAACAGCCCCTCCTTAATTTCTGTCGCCTGACAGGAATTCCACGTCGAAGGCAGGTGCCTCCGTGACGACCACCACCCCGTCCGACGTCCGCCCCGATCCACCGCACTCCCCCGACGACCGCTCCCTCACCTCGTTCGGCTACCGCCAGGAACTGCACCGCAGCCTGGGCCGGTACGCCTCGTTCGCGGCCGGGTTCTCCTTCATCTCCGTCCTGACGACGGTCTTCCAGTTCTTCGCCTTCGGGTACGCGTTCGGCGGCCCCGTCTTCTTCTGGGCCTGGCCCGCGGTCCTGCTCGGCCAGCTGATGGTCGCCGCCTGCTTCGCCGAACTGGCGGCGCGCTATCCGATCTCCGGCGCGATCTACCAGTGGTCGTCCCGCCTCTCGAACCTCACCTTCGGCTGGTTCGCCGGCTGGATCATGGTGATCGGACAGATCGTGGTGGTCGCGGCGGCGGCCCTGGCGCTCCAGATGGTGCTGCCCGCCATCTGGTCCGGCTTCCAGCTGGTCGGCACCGACCCGGCACCGACCTCGGCGGACGGCGCGGCCAACGCGGCGCTGCTCGGGGTGGTCCTGCTGGCGCTGACGACCCTGGTGAACGTCCTGGACAACCGCGTGATGTCCGTGATCAACCGGGTCGGCGTGACGGCCGAGATCATCGGCGCGGTGCTGATCGTCGTCCTGCTGCTCACCCACTCCGAGCGCACTCCGGGCATCACCTTCCACACCGAGGGCGCCGCGCAGAGCGGGCTGCTGGGGGCGCTGCTGGTGGGTTCGTTCACGGCCGCGTACGTGATGATCGGCTTCGACAGCGCGGGCGAGATGAGCGAGGAGACGCACCGTCCCCGCCGTACCGCGCCCCGGACGATCCTCACCGCGCTGGGCGCGGCGGGGCTGCTCGGCGGGCTGATCGTGCTGGGCGGCCTGCTGGCGGCGCCCAGCCTCACGGACGGGCGCCTCGCGGTCGACGGGCTGAGCTACGTCCTCACCAGCAGCCTGGGCGACGGCGTCGGCAAGGTGCTGCTGGCCGACGTGGTGGTGGCGATCGCGGTGGCGACCCTCGCGATCCAGACGGCGGCCTGCCGGATGCTGTTCTCCATGGCCCGCGACCAGCAACTGCCGTTCTCTTCCCGGCTCGCCCGGGTCAACCCCCGCACCGGCATGCCGACCGCGCCCGCCCTCGTCGTGGGCGTCCTCGCCGCGGCCCTGCTCCTGCTGAACTTCGCCTCCCCGGAGGCGTTCCTGGCCATCGGCACGACCTGCATCGTGATGCTGTACCTGGCGTACGCGATGGTCACCGGCCCGCTCCTCGTCGCCCGGCTGCGCGGCCGCTTCACCAGCGACGGCACGGACGGCACCGACGAGACGGGCGCGCCGCTCTTCTCCCTCGGCCGCTGGGGCGTCCCGGTCAACGCCCTCGCCCTCGTCTACGGCCTCCTCATGGCCGTCAACCTGGCCTGGCCCCGAGCCGCGGTGTACGACCCGGCGGGCGGCCACTGGTACTTCCAGTGGTTCACGGTGCTGTTCCTCGGCGTCACCGTCGCGGCGGGCGTGGCCTACCGGGCCCGCAAGGCCCGGTCGACGCTCCCCGCGGAGGCCGTCGCCCCGGCCTGACGATCCACCCTGCCGGTCCTGACGATCTAGTCTGGCCGGTGATGAGACGCAAGAACCGGATCCCGCCCTCTCCCCTCCCCCAGCGCGAGGGGGTGGACCCGGTGCGGGTCCGGCTGCCCCCCGACGGACCGTGGGGCACGGTCCGGGAGTACCTCGTGCAGCGACTCAGCGGGGCGGAGGCCGGAGTCGTCGACGGGATGTTCACGGCGGGGCGGGTCGTCGCCGCGGACGGACGGGCGGTGGCGCCCGACGCGGAGTACGTCCCCGGGCTGTACGTGTGGTTCCACCGGGAGCTGCCGCCCGAGGTGCCGGTGCCGTTCCCGCTCGGGATCGTGTACCAGGACGAGCACATCGTCGTCGCCGACAAGCCGCACTTCCTGGCCACCACTCCGCGCGGCAGCCATGTCACCGAGACGGCGCTCGCCCGACTGCGCCGGGACCTGGACATCCCGGCGCTGGGCGCCGCCCACCGCCTCGACCGGCTCACCGCCGGACTCGTGCTGTTCACGGTGCGCCCCGAGGAGCGGGGCGCGTACCAGACCCTGTTCGCGAGGCGGCGGGTGCACAAGGAGTACGAGGCGGTCGCGCCGTACGACCCGACGCTCGCCCTGCCCCGGACCGTGCGCAGCCGGATCGTGAAGGAACGCGGGGTGCTGGCCGCCTACGAGGTGGAGGGTGAGCCCAATGCCGTCAGCGGCGTGGAACTCATCGACCACCGCGACGGACTCGGCCGGTACCGGCTGCTGCCGGCCACCGGGCAGACCCATCAGCTGCGGGTCCATATGAACGCGCTGGGTCTGCCCCTGCTCGGTGATCCGCTGTATCCCGTGGTGACGGACGCCGTGCCGGCCGGTGCCTTCCGGCGACCGCTGCAACTGCTCGCGCGCTCACTGGAGTTCACCGATCCGGTCACGGGGAAGGAGCACCGGTTCCGCAGCACCGGAGTGCTGGAGGCCTGGTCCTCCTACGCCACCTGGGCCGGTCAGTAACCGCGCCACCAGCGCAGGAACCGCCGCCAGGCGCCCATCGGCCGGACGGGTTCGGGCGCGGGCGGCTGCGGCGGCGCGGCGGCCGGCTGGGGTTCCACCACGGCCGGTGTCTCCGGTGCCGTCGGCTCCGTGCCCAGCTGCCAGGCGGGCCGCTGCTGCGGCACCGGAGCGTGGCCCGGCTTCTGCATGATGTCCTGCTGCGGCTTGGGCGCGAACCGGACCGGAAGTTCCACCAGGTGCCGTGAGGAGATCGACTGACGCCACTCCAACTCGTCCTCGTCGCAGTCGAGTTGCACGTCGGGCAACCGCATCAGCAGCGCGTCGACGCCGGTGTCCGCGATGCCACGGGCGATGTCCTGTCCGGGGCACTCGTGCGGGCCGCCGCCGAAGGCGAGGTGGGAACGGTTGCCCTGCATACCGGCGTTGAGGTCGGGGCGGACGCGGGGGTCGACGTTGCCCGGCGCGATGCCGAACAGCAGTCCGTCGCCCTTGCGGATGCGCTGGCCGCCCAACTCGGTGTCCTGCTTGGCGTAGTAGGCGAAGACGGTGCTGAACGGCGGCTCGTCCCACAGGGACTGCTCGACCGCTTCCTGCACGGTCATCTGGCCGCCGTTCAGCTGGGCGCGGAAACCCGGGTCGGTGAGGACCATGCGGATGACGTTGCCGATGAGGTTGACCGTGGCCTCGTAGGCGGCCATGAGGACGAGCCAGAGGTGGGTGGTGACCTCGTCGTCGGTGAGCTTCGCCGGGTGCAGCACGAGGTGGCTGGCGAAGTCGTCGTGCGGCTCCCTGCGGCGGCGTTCGGCGAGCCGCTGGAGGACGCCCATGACGTACCCCTGGCTGGCGTTGGCGGTCTCGGTGCCCTTGAGGAGGTCGCGGGTGGCCTGGACGAGCCGGTCGTTGTACTCGTCGGGCATGCCGAGGATCTCGCACAGGATGGCCATCGGCAGATGCTCGGCGAACTGGCTCATGAGATCGGCCTCGCCGGTCTCGCAGAAGTCGTTGACCAGGCGCTGGGTGTAACGGTTGATGTGGCGGCGGATGGAGCGGTAGTCGATGGTCGACATGGCGCCGGTGACCGCGCCGCGCAGCCGCAGATGCTCGTCGCCCTCGGCGTAGGAGCAGATGGGCGCCCAGGCGATGTGCGGCATCATCGGGTGGTCGGGCTTGACCATGCCCTCGATCTGCGGGGTCCAGATGCGGCTGTCCCGGCAGAAGTGCGAGGGCGTCCCCACCAGATGGAGGTTCTCGGCGTGGCCGAGGACGATCCACATCGGTACGTCGTCGTGGAGCAGCACGGGCGCCACCGGGCCGTGTTCCTGGCGGAGTTGCTCGTAGAGCCCTTCGAGGTCCTCCGCCTCGGGGCCGTACAGCCGGTGCAGTCCCCCGGGGCCGCGGCCGTGGGCGGGGCAGCCGGGGGGCGGGCCGGCCACGGGGCCGGCACCGGTCAGGGAGTGGGATTCAGGCGTCACAGTGATCGCTCCGAAGTGGATCCGGTTGCAGGGGAGTTGAGGTCGGGTGGCGGCGCCCGTCAGGGCTCAGGGCGTCAGCCCTTCAGGGCTTCAGGGCTTCAGGGCTTCAGGGCTTCAGGGCTTCAGGGCTTCAGGTGAGCGCGCCCGTCATCGCGAGCGAGTGCAGGAAACGCATCAGGGTCA
>JABFXD010000030.1 GCA_013361925.1 Streptomyces sp.
GGCGCGGGTGCCGGCTTCGGGGGTCAGGCGCCCGGTGCCCCGCAGGGGCTGCAGGCCGCCGGTACCGGTGCTCCGCAGGACGCCTTCGGTGGCGGTCGGCCGCAGCAGTCCGCGCCGTCGGCGGGTGAGCAGGGCGGCGGTCGTCGTGGCCGTCAGCTGCCGGGCCGGGGTGGCCCGCGCGCCGAGCTGCCTGGCGGCAACGCACAGCAGTCGCGGCCCAGCTGGAGCGACGAGAACGCGCAGCCGCAGATCTCGCACGCCTCCCTCGACGCCCCGCGCGGCCATGACGAGCAGGACCCGTCGCAGACCTCGCGCATGCCGCGGATCGACGACCGGCAGGGCCCGGGCTCCACGTCCGAGTTCCCCCGCCCGGACTTCGACGCCCCCATGCCGGGCACCGGCGGCCCGCAGAACACCGGCCAGTACCCCCGCCCGAGCGCGGTGCCCGGTGCCCAGGACTCCGGCCAGTTCGCGTCGGCGGACTTCAACAGCCCGCAGAGCACCGGTCAGTTCCCGCGGCCGGACTTCGACGCTCCGCAGAACACGGGCCAGTTCGCCCAGCCGGGCGGCAACGCCCAGCAGAACGGCACCGGTTCCTTCGTCCGCCCGGACGTCTTCGGCACCCCGGCCCCGACCGGCCCGTCCGCGACCGGTCAGTTCCCGGTCCCGCAGGGGTACGACAACGGCTCGACGGGCCAGTTCCCGGTACCGAACCAGGACAGCAGCTCCACCGGCCAGCACGCGCTGCCGGGCCGCCAGTCCCCCACCGGACCGGCGAACCCGCAGCAGACCGGCCAGTTCGAGCGGCCCCAGCAGGGTGCCGGACGCGGTCCCGCCGACTTCGGCCTCCCGCAGCCCCCGGCCCCGCAGCGTCCGCAGGCGCAGCGGCCCGTACGCCAGGAGCCGGAGGCGCTGCCCCCGGCGGCGGGACCCGGTGACGGACGTACGCCGCTGTACGACACCCTGGAGACCAACTGGTTCCACGGTGCGCCGGGTCAGCCGGGCCAGCCCGCGAACGGCAACGGCGCGGCTCCGGCCGCTCCGGCCCAGGCCCCCCAGCAGCCGCAGACCCCGGCCGCTCCCCAGCGTCCCGCCTCCGCCGCCTGGCGCAGCTCGCCGAACGACGATCTCGTCCGGCAGGCCGAGCGCGTACGGCAGCCCGCGGCGGGCGGTGTCACCACCTCCGGCCTGCCGCGCCGGGTGCCCAGGGCGAACCTCGTCCCGGGCACGGCTCAGCAGCAACAGCACCAAGCCGGTCCGGCGGTCTCCCGTGCGCCTGATGACGTACGCGGCCGTCTGACCAATCTCCGTCGGGGTATCGCACAAGGTCGTCAGGTCGGCGGTAACGGCCAGACGGGCAGCTTCCCGAACCCCACTCACCAGCAGGAGCGTTAGTTGAGCCCGATGAGCCAGGCGGCACAGAACCTCAACTGGTTGATCACCAACTTCGTGGACAACACCCCCGGGGTGTCCCACACCGTCGTCGTGTCCGCCGACGGTCTTCTGCTGGCGATGTCCGAGGGCTTCCCGCGTGACCGTGCCGACCAGCTGGCGGCCGTCGCGTCGGGTCTGACCTCGCTCACGGCCGGCGCCTCCCGGATCTTCGAGGGCGGCAACGTGGCACAGACGGTCGTCGAGATGGAACGGGGCTTCCTGTTCCTGATGTCCGTCTCGGACGGCTCGTCGCTGGCCGTCCTCGCGCACCCCGAGTGCGACATCGGCCTCGTCGGCTACGAGATGGCCCTTCTCGTAGACCGCGCGGGTGCGGTCCTCACGCCCGATCTCCGCGCGGAACTACAGGGCAGTCTGCTTCACTGAACCGCCTCGATCCACCCGCCTCACGAAATCACCGTCGGCCGACACAATCCCCCCACCGGCCTCACCAAGACGGCACGACTGACCGGAAGTTTGCTGTCCCGCCCGGAGGATCAATGACCCCGCCCACCGCCTCTCATGATCCGTACGCGGAGCCGTACGAGGATGAGGGCGACCAGCCACTGGTACGTCCGTACGCGATGACCGGTGGCCGGACCCGGCCGCGCTACCAGCTGGCCATAGAGGCCCTGATCAGCACCACGGCCGACCCGGCAGCGCTCATGGGCCTGCTCCCGGAGCACCAGCGCATCTGCCATCTGTGCCGCGAGGTGAAGTCGGTCGCGGAGGTCTCGGCGCTCCTGGCCATGCCGCTCGGCGTGGCCCGCATCCTCGTCGCGGACCTCGCCGAGGCAGGGCTCGTCGCCATTCACCAGCCGGGCGGCGACGAGAGCACCGGCGCTCCGGACGTGACACTGCTCGAAAGGGTGCTCAGTGGACTTCGCAAGCTCTGACGGAGGCCGGGCGACCACCTCCGCGAAGATCGTGGTGGCCGGCGGCTTCGGCGTCGGCAAGACCACGTTCGTGGGCGCCGTCTCCGAGATCAACCCGCTGCGCACCGAGGCCGTGATGACGTCCGCGTCGGCCGGCATCGACGACCTCACCCACACCGGGGACAAGACCACCACCACGGTGGCCATGGACTTCGGCCGTATCACCCTGGACCAGGACCTGATCCTGTACCTCTTCGGTACGCCCGGTCAGGACCGCTTCTGGTTCATGTGGGACGACCTGGTGCGCGGCGCGATCGGCGCGGTGGTCCTGGTGGACACCCGGCGCCTGGCCGACTGCTTCCCCGCGGTCGACTACTTCGAGAACAGCGGTCTGCCGTTCGTCGTGGCCCTCAACGGCTTCGACGGACACCAGCCCTACGCACCCGAGGAGGTGCGCGAGGCGCTGCAGATCGGACCGGACACCCCGATCATCACGACGGACGCCCGACACCGCTCGGATGCGAAGAGTGCCCTGATCACACTGGTTGAGCACGCCCTCATGGCACGTCTGCGATAGCACTCAAATCGTCCGCGCCATACGGCAGTTGTCGTAGATGCACCGGAGCCGACTGTGTCCTTTGACACGGTCGGCCCCGGTGTTCATAACGTTTCGGCAGAGGAATCGGGTGGTATGGCCACGCGTCGCGGTCAACCGGTGTCGCTGCGTCCACAAAGGCCCCGTCTTTTGACGGGGCTCGCTCTTTATGACCGTTTTATCTAGGGCTTACATCACTCGGAATCCCCGCACTCCCATGTTTGGACGAGCGCAGGACCACGTGCTGGAATGCCTGAACTGCCCAATAGTCAAAGACGTACTCATCAGTCGAAGGCGAACTGGGCTCTGAGAGACTGCGGCACAACGTAGGTGCCGACCCCTCCGAGAGGTTGTTGGTCGAGTGAGGCGAAGCAAGAACGGTCCCGAGCCGTCGGCCCGGGGCAACTTCACCCCGCCGCCGCGCGGAGCGGCGCCCGCCCCTGTGCCCGGATCCGAACCAACGGCTGCCCCGGCGCCGAGCGGTGGTCGGCTGTCCCCCCGTAACTGGCGGGTACCGACCAGGCTGAACGCGATCCTGCTCATACCCGTGCTGGTCGGCCTCGTCATGGGCGGCTTCCAGGTGAAGAGCTCGATCGACACCTGGACCGAGGCGGAGAACGCCGAGAAGACCGCGCGCCTGGTCCAGGCCGCGCTCACCTACGGCGACGCCCTCTACACCGAGCGGGACACCACCGCCGCCCCCCTCCTGGAGGGCAAGGGCGAGGACGACAAGACGGTCGTCGCCGCCCGCAAGGCCACGGACGACGCCGCCGACGCCTTCGACGAGGCCGCCCAGAACATGCCGCAGACGGCGGGCCTCCAGCGCCGCCTCCAGCTGTTCCGCGACGGCGAGGCGGGCCTCCAGGCCCTGCGCACGAACGCCTACACGAGCCGGCTCAAGGGCGTGCAGACCGAAGAGGGCTACGTCCAGGTCGCGCACCCCCTGATGGAGTTCGCCAACGAGCTCGGTCTGGGCACCGGAAACATCACCAGCTACGGCCGTACCGTCTACGCGATCGCGCTGACCAAGGCGTCTCTGTCGCTGGAGCGCGCCATCGGTATGCACCTGCTGATCGCCCCGGGCCCCAAGGCCAGCGACCTGGGCGCCCAGCGCACCGCGCTCACCTCGTACGCCTACCTCGAGGGCATCGCCATCGAGGAGTACATCGGCGGTGGCACCGAGGCCGACGCCGCGAAGCTGAAGTCGCTCCAGGCGCAGGCCCTCACCGACGGCAAGACGATGGCCCAGGACGCCGCGAAGCAGAACCCGAACTACGTGCCGGCGCCGACGACCGACACGGCCGAGTTCGTCAAGCTCGTGGGCAGCATCTCCTCCACGGACGCGGCCGAGCGCCAGACGCTCGCCGCCAAGGGCGTCACGGCCAACAACTGGTGGGCGTTCAACACCCTCAAGTACAAGACCTACCGGACCATCGAGTCCGACATGGCCGACAAGGCGGTGAGCGAGGCCGCGAGCATCGCCGACGACGCCAAGCGTGACGCCTTCATCACCGGTGCCGCCGTGGTCGTCGCCCTGCTCGCCGCGTTCATCCTGGCCGGCATGGTCGCCCGCCAGATGTCCCGCTCGATGCGCCAGCTGCGCAACGC
>JABFXD010000190.1 GCA_013361925.1 Streptomyces sp.
CTGTCGGTGACCGCGCGGCGCGACCCGCAGACCGAGGCGCTGGTGCGGGCCCTCGGGGCGGATGGCTGACACTGGTGCCGTGAAGAGCGAAGACACCCCCTTCGAGGGCGGTCCCATGGACGGCCGCGTCCTTCCGGTCCTCCTCGGCCCGACCGGGCACCCGCCCAAGCAGTACCGCATCCCCGTCCCGGACCCGGACGGCGGTCCGCCCACCGTGCTGATCTACCGCCGGGTGCCGCGCGGGCACAGCAGGCTGGGGCTCCAGCAGGGGTGGAAGTACGCGTACGAACCCGAGGGCAGGCCGTCGCGGCTCAGGTGGCCGTGGTCCAAGCCCGACGCCACGCCGGGCGGCAAGCCGGACGACACCGACGGGTGACCTCGTTGCGCCGAACCGCGTACACCCGGCGCGCGCGGGCGGGGCGCCCGTCCCATGCTCGCGGTGCGGAGCAGAGGGGCTGCTGCGCACCGGAGGTGATGACGTGTCAGGAAGGCTTCTGCGTCTGGCGTGTACGGCGGCGGTGGCGGCCGGCATCGTCCTCGCGCCCTTGCCCGCGACGGCCGTACCGGAGCCGCCCGCACCCGGCGAGCGGAGCGTCTCCGAGCTGCTGACGGATCTTCAGCGGCTGTACCAGGAGGCCGAGGAGGCGACCGAGACGTACAACGCCACCGCGGAGAAACTGAAGGAGCAGCGGGCGCAGGTGCGCCGGCTCGACGGCCGGCTGGCGCGGGCCCGGCTCTCGCTCCACGACAGCCGGGGGGCCGCGGGGCGCCTCGCCCGGCAGCAGTACCAGAACAGCACCGACATCTCGCCGTACGTACGCCTGCTCCTGGCCCGTGATCCGCAGCACGCGCTCGATCAGGGCCATGTGATCGGGCAGTTGGCGCGGGAGCGGGCCGAAGCGGTGGGCCGGCTGACGGGGAGCGAGAAGAAGGCCGACGGGCTGGCCCGCGCCGCCCGCAAGGCGCTGGACCGGCAACTCACCCTCGCCGTACGGCAGAAGAAGGACCGGGACGACGTACGGAAGAAGCTGGACGACGTCGAGGAGCTGCTCGCCTCCCTGACGGAGGAACAGCTCGGCGCCGTCGCCGAGTTGGAGCGGACGGATGTCGAGGCGGCTCAGGAGGACCTCGTCACCTCGGGCGCCCTGGGCAGTGGCGAGGACTCGGGCGAGCCGACGCGGGCGGCGGACCGGGCCGTGCGGTACGCCGTGCAGCAGCTCGGGAAGCCGTACGAGTGGGGGGCCGAGGGGCCCGAGGCGTACGACTGTTCAGGGTTGACCTCGCAGGCCTGGGGGCATGCGGGTCGGCCCATTCCGCGGACCAGCCAGGAGCAGTGGGCCCGGCTGCCGCGGGTTCCGCTGCGTGAGCTGCGGCCCGGCGACCTGGTGGTCTACTTCCCGAAGGCGACCCATGTGGCCATGTATCTGGGCGGCGGGCAGGTCGTACAGGCCCCGCGGACGGGTGAGAAGGTCAAGGTCTCCCCTCTCGCTTCCCACCCGATCCTGGGGGCGGTGCGCCCCGACGGAGCTCAGGACAAGGACGCCAGGTAGGCCGCCGTCTTCTCCGGCTCGTAGAAGAAGTTCTCGAAGTCGGACGGGTCGTTGAAGGCGTTGGCGAAGCGGTCGGCGGCGGGCTGCAACTGGCCTGCCGCGCCGAT
Source organism: Streptomyces sp. (assembly GCA_013361925.1). Classification (GTDB taxonomy): domain Bacteria; phylum Actinomycetota; class Actinomycetes; order Streptomycetales; family Streptomycetaceae; genus Streptomyces. Next base: position 1,658 of record JABFXD010000190.1, read on the forward strand.
GAGGTTGAGGATGTGCTCCGGCGGCGGGGCCAGCATGGCGTTCGTCCACTTGGTGACGTGCTGGGCGGTGTCCCAGTAGCGGTCGAACGTGCCCTGCATCCACTCCTCGTCGAACTCCTTCTCCCCGCGCTCCAGGATCGAGGCGAGGTAGGAAGCAGCGCACTTGGAGGCCGAGTTGGAGCCCTGGCCCGTGATGGGGTCGTTGGCGACGACGACGTCCGCGACGCCGAGGACCAGTCCGCCGCCGGGGAGGCGGCCGATCGGGTTGCGGACGGTCGGGGCGTAACGCCCGGCCAATGTGCCGCCCGCGTCGGTGAGTTCGACGTTCGTGGCCCGCGCGTGCTCCCAGGGCGTGTACCGCTCCATGAGTTCCAGGGTCAGGGAGAGGTGCTGCGCCGGGTCCTTGACGCCGTTGAAGACGTCGAGCGGGCCGCCGGGTATGCCCTCCCAGAACAGGATGTCGGCGCGGCCCGAGGTGGTGAGCGTCGGCATGATGAACAGCTCGCCGACGCCGGGGACGAGGTTGCAGCGGACCGCGTCGAACTCCGGGTGCTCGGGGCGCGGTCCGAGACCGTGGACGTAGGAGACGGCGAGGGCGCGCTGGGGTTCGGTGTAAGGAGAGCGCTCGGGGTCCCGGGCGAACATCGAGACCAGCTCGCCCTTGCCCGCCGAGACCAGCACCAGGTCGTACGTACGGGAGAAGTAGTCGAGGTCGGAGACCGCCGCGCCGTGGATGACGAGCTGGCCGCCGCGCTGGGCGAAGGTCTCCATCCAGCCGGCCATCTTCACCCGCTGGTCCACCGACTGCGCGTACCCGTCGAGCTTGCCCACCCAGTCGATGGCACGGGCCGCCGGGCCCTCGCCCCACGACCCCGGGGCCGCGACCGAGACGCCGAGTCCTTCGATCTTCGGGGCCTGGGACTCCCAGAAGTTCAGCTGGAGATCGCGCTCGTGCTGCAGTGCCGTGTGGAACATGCACTGCGTCGACATGACGCGGCCGGAGCGGATCTCGTCCGCCGTCCGGTTCGACATCAGGGTGACCTCGTACCCGTGCGACTGGAGTCCGAGGGCGAGCTGGAGTCCGGACTGGCCGGCTCCTACGACGAGTATCTTCCGCATGCGGGTGGTGACTCCTTGGTGGGTGCTACTCGGGGGTTTCGTCCAGGGCGTGGCCGACCAGGGAGAGCAGGGTCTCGATCACCGAGATCCGGCGGCGCGCGTCCATGATCATTACAGGTATGTGCGCCGGGATCGTCAACGCCTCCCGCACGTCCTCCGGTTCGAAGAGCTCGCTGCCGTCGAAGTGGTTGACCGCGACGACGTACGGCAGTCCGCAGCTCTCGAAGTAGTCCAGCGCCGGGAAGCAGTCCTTCAGGCGGCGGGTGTCGGCCAGGACGACGGCGCCGATCGCGCCGCGCACCAGGTCGTCCCACATGAACCAGAAGCGCTGCTGGCCCGGCGTGCCGAACAGGTAGAGCACCAGGTCGTCGTCGAGCGTGAGGCGGCCGAAGTCCATGGCCACGGTGGTCGTCAGCTTGCCGGGCGTGGCGGTGAGATCGTCGGTCTCCTCGCTCGCCTCGGTCATCAGCGCCTCGGTCTGGAGCGGGGTGATCTCGGAGACGGCGGTGACGAGCGTGGTCTTGCCGACGCCGAAGCCACCGGCGACCACGATCTTCGTCGCGACCGGGGCCCGGGTACGGTCCGTCTGCCAGGACTTCAGGTCCTCGTCGGTGTCCGCACCGACGTTCTCAAAGACGACGGAGTCCATTCAGCACCCTTTCGAGCAGAGCGCGGTCCGGACGGCCGGTGCCGTGACCGGTGCCGGTGCCGTACACACGGATCTTTCCCTGGTCCGCGAGGTCGCTGAGCAGCACCCGGACCACGCCGAGCGGCATCTTCAGCAGCGCGGCGATCTCGGCCACCGTACGCATCCGGCGGCAGAGTTCGACGATGGCCCGCATCTCGGGCATGACCCGGGTGTTGAGGGAACCATTCGTCAGTTCTTTCCGCTCCTCCGGGGCCTCAAGGGCCGCGACGAACGTCTCCACGAGGAGGACGTGGCCGAAGCGCGTACGGCCGCCGGTGAGCGAGTAGGGGCGGACGCGGGCGGGCTTGCGGTCGCCGCCGCGGACGGGAAGGTGGGGGCGATCGGTCATCGGGTGCTCCCTGCCGATTGGGTCTCGCTCTCCAGGGATTTTCGTAGCTCGCTGCGGAGTTCGGGGGTCAGGACATGGCCGGCGCGGCCCACGAACAGGGCCATGTGGTACGCCACGACGCTCATGTCGCAGTCCGCGGAGCCGTGCACTCCGAGCAGCGAGCCGTCGCTGATCGACATCACGAACAGGCTGCCCTCGTCCATCGCGACCATGGTGTGCTTCACCGGGCCGGACTCCATGAGCTTGGCGGCGCCGATGGTCAGGCTGCCGATGCCGGAGACGATGGTGGCGAGGTCGGCCGACGATCCGCGCGGGCCCTTGATCTCGGGGGCGCGGGTGCGGGCCTCGTCGTTTCGGCCGGGGTCGGAGGAGAGCAGGAGCAGGCCGTCCGATGAGACCACCGCTACTGACTGGATGCCCGGCACCTCCTCGACCAGGTTCGTCAGCAGCCAGTGCAGGTTGCGGGCTTCACTGCTCAGTCCGAAGGTACTGGGCGCGGTCAACTGCTTGCCTCCTCGGGAGTGCCCCCCGTGGCTTCTTCGGACTGTGCGGGCGTCCTCGTCTGCCCCGTCTGTTCGGCGATCTCTGCTTCCACGTCGCGGTAGCCGGCCTCCGCCCCCCGGCGGAAGCCACCGAGCCTACGGCGGAGGGCTTCGGCGTCGACGGAGGCGCTGCGCTGGCGGGGCGGTTC
>JABFXD010000298.1 GCA_013361925.1 Streptomyces sp.
GCCACGGAAGGCGTTGCTCTGCTCGGGGCCGGGACCGCCGGTCGCGTCGATGTCCTGCAACGCGGTGACGAACCCGGCGAGGTCGAGGGCGGCCCGCACCGGGTCGGCGAGCGCCTCGGTGGTCGCCGTCTCCCCGTCCAGCCAGCGGTACACGGACCACGACCAGGGGTAGCCCTCGGCAGGCTCGCCGATCTCCAGCGGCTCGGACACGGTCAGCGGCAGGTGCGGGGCGAGCTTCGGCAGCCAGCGGTGCTCGCGGGTCACCTGGCCCGCCCAGTGCGCGTACCGCGGCAGCCGCACGGACAACTCGTCGCCGAGCCGGAAGGTCGCGTTGTCCATGCCGGACTGCGGCACCGGGGCGAGCGGGAGGTGGGCCCATTGCGGGAACTGCGCGGTCAGCAGACGGCGTACGAGCGTGGTGTCGATCAGCACGTCCCCCATCTCAACGGGGTGACGGCGTCAGCGTCCAACGAATTAGAGGGTGGAGACCCCCTCACAGCCCGCAATCAGGTCAGCGGATCTTCACGTAGTCGCAGTACGTCACGACGTCACCCGCGTACTCGCACACCTTCAACGAGATGTGGATGCTCTCGCTCAGGTCCCCGGGGAAGGCGGCACAGTTGCCGTCGTTGCTCGGGTCGTTGCCCTTGATGAGGACGGTGCCGTTCTGCGGTGCGTCGGAGTACGGCGTGTAGACGTAGCCCCGGACGCCGTAGCCGTCCGAGCTGATGTCGCAGACGGTCAGGGTGTCACCGTTCTCCGTCCACCCGGCCCGGCCGCCGCCCGTGGTGGTGTAGACGACGACGTCGGCCGCCTGGGACGTTCCGGCGCCGGCGAATATCGCGGCGGCGACCAGACCGAGCACGGTGATGAGCTTGCGCTTCAAGTGGTTCCCCTTGATCGTCGGAAGGTCCTTCGGCTCAAGTGACTCTAGACGCCCGGAAGTGTGGCGGTCGTGGTCAACGGAGCGGGAGAAGGTGCAGTTCGACGTCGGTCAGACGGCCGTCGGCCACTTCGCAGGTCAGGTAGCTGCACCGCGGCTGACGCCGCCGGTCCGTCGGGGAACCGGGGTTGAGCAGCCGCAGCCCGGTCGGGGCGGTGGTGTCCCAGGGGATGTGGCTGTGCCCGAAGACCAGCACGTCGGTCTCGGGGAAGCGGGCGGCGCAGCGTGTCTCGCGGCCCTGCGCGGGACCGGTCTCGTGGACCACCGCGAAGCGCAGGCCGCCGAGTTCGGCGTACGCGACCTCGGGCAGCCGGGCGCGCAGCGGCGGTCCGTCGTTGTTGCCGTACACGGCGACGAGACGCCGGCTCAGGCGCTCCAGCAGATCGAGGGTGGCGGTGTCCACCCAGTCCCCCGCGTGGAACACCACGTCGGCGCGCGGGAGTTCGGCCAGGAGCGGCGCCGGAAGCTCTTTGGCGCGCTTGGGCAGATGTGTGTCGGACATCAGGAGCAGTCGCACGTGGTCAGACTATCCGTACAAGATCGTCAACCTTGACACGATCGGTATGTGTTCCGAGCGGTGGTCGAAACATCAACCGCCCCGGCGGCGGGTTAGCATCTGGCCACAAGCACCGCACCATGACAGAAACGACAAGCGACCCAAGGGGGACCGAGCTCATGCCGGTCAAGGTCAGCGTCGTCGTCCCCGTGTACAACCCCGGGGTCTACATCGAGGACTGCATCGCGTCTCTGAAGAGGCAGTCGCTGCCTCCCGACGAGTACGAAGTGATCTTCGTCGACGACGGTTCCACCGACTCAACGCCCGGCCGGCTCGATGAGCTCGCTGCCGAGGACCCACGCGTCCGCGTCATCCACCAGGAGAACTCCGGCTGGTCCGGCAAGCCCCGCAACGTCGGGATCGAGGCCGCCCGGGGCGAGTTCGTGATGTTCGTCGACAACGACGACTACCTCGGCGACGAGGCCCTGGAGCGGATGTACGACTACGGCGTGGCCAACGGCGCCGATGTGATCGTGGGCAAGATGGCCGGCAAGGGGCGCCCCGTTCCGGTCGAACTGTTCCGCCGCAACCGCCCGCAGGCCACGGTCGAGAACGCGCCGCTGATCGACAGCCTCACCCCGCACAAGATGTTCCGCCGGGCCTTCCTGGACGACATCGGTCTGCGCTTCCCGGAGGGCAGGCGGCGCCTTGAGGACCATGTCTTCATCGCCGAGGCGTATCTGCGCGCGGACAACGTCTCCGTGCTCAGCGACTACGTGTGCTACTACCACGTACGCCGGGACGACGCCTCCAACGCCGGCTTCCAGCAGTTCGAGCCGGCCGGGTACTTCAAGAACCTGCGCGAGGCGCTCGACGTCGTCGAGACGTACACGAAGCCGGGCGACCTGCGCGACCGGCTCTTCCGTCGCTGGCTGCGCAACGAGATGGTCGAGCGGATGCGCGGCAGGCGGCTGCTCGGGCTCCCCGAGGACTACCGGCGGGCGCTGTTCGCGGAGATCCACTCGACCGTCGTGGACCGCTTCGGCCCCGGTGTCGCCGCCGGACTCCCGCCCGCCCAGCGGGTGGTGGCCGCGCTGATCACGGCGGACCGCCTCGACGACATCGTGGCGTTCGCCGAGTGGGAGGCCGGGATCGCCCTGACGGCCGTTCCCGAGGGCGTCGAGTGGCAGGACGGGGTGCTGGAGGTGTCGCTGAGCGCCGAGTTCACCTCGGGCGGCGAGCCGATGCGGTTCCCCGCGCAGGGCGCCCTGGCGAAGGACGCTCCGCCGCTGGACGCCGCCGAGGCGATCGCCTGGGTGTGCGCCGACTCCGTCGCCCGTTTCGACCAGGCCGCGGGCGACCTGCTGCTGCGTGAACGGGCCAGCTCCGCCCAGCACTTCCAGCCCGTGCGGGTCGTCCGGGAGAAGGTGCCCGACAAGGGCGGCGACCGGGTGCGCCTTGTGCTGCGGGCGTCGGCCTCCGTCGACCCCGCCACGGCGGCGGGCGGGACGGCGCCGGACGACGGCCTGTGGGACGCGTTCGTGCGGGTCCGGCTGGGTGGCTGGACCAAGGAGTGCCGGCTCGGTCCCGCCCCGGCCGAGGACCGTCCCACACCGCAGGCCGCAGTGGCGGGCGGGCGTGTGGTCCTGCCGTACTGGACGCATCCGCACGGCAATCTCGCCCTCGACGTGGACCGGGCGACCAAGCGGCTCGGTCTCGACCGGGTCACGCCGGGCACCGTCGCGGTCGACGGGCCCCGGATCAGCGCGGCCGTGCCGTTCCAGGTGGCCGGGGAGACCAAGGTGGTGCTGCGGCTCGGCGCGGCCGAGATCGTCGATGTGCCGGGCACCCTCTCCCCCGCCGAAGACGAGAGCCTGGGCTCGGTGCTGGAAGCCGATCTGCCGCTGGCCGAGTTGAGCGGCGCGAGGTGGCGGGTGGCGCTGAGCCCGGTGCCGAACGCGCACGAGCCGCGTTTCCTCGTACTGCCGCTCGCCCTGCGGGTCTCCGGCGAGACCGTCCGTCCGGTGGCCGCGCCCGGCCACGGCGGTGCGCGGCGGCTGGCCCGCAAGGTCAGGCGCACGCTCGGCAGGGTCCTGCGCGGGGCGGCGCACCGCGTCAGGAACCGCGGCCAGTAGCCGACAGCGACTGAGCGCGGCCCCCGTGAACTCCACGGGGGCCGCGCTCAGTTGTTCTCCCGGACGGGGACGCCGATCACTTCTTGGCGTAACGCGCCTTCAGGGCACTGCGCTTGTTGGTGCCCTCGGCGTTCTTGCCCTTCTCGATGATCACGAGGTTGTGGTAGAAGTGCACGCCCACGATGTTGAGGTCCGTGTAGCTGGGCTGGTAGTGCTCGTCCACGAACTCCTCGTAGTTCAGCCCGTCGGTCAGCCGCTTGAGCATCGCCATGCTGGTGTTCGGGTCGTCGAGGTCCTCGCTGCCCATCCACTCCGGCCAGTACGACGACTGCGTGTCCTCGACGACGTAGATGCCGCCGTCCTTGAGGCGCGGGAAGAGCGTGGCGAACGTGGTGAGCACGTGCGGGGGACGGTGGCTGCCGTCGTCGATGATGACGTCGAGGTCACCGATCTTGTCGGCGACGGCGTTCAGGGACGAGGGGTCGGACTGGTCGCCGATGAACGTCGTGATGCGGTCCTCGTCGACATGGGACTTGTCCTGGATGTCCATGCCGAAGATCTGCGCCTTCGGGAAGAACGCCTTCCACATGCGCAGCGAGGCGCCGCCCTGACCGGGCCGGTTGTAGCCGCCGATGCCGATCTCCAGCAGGTTGAACTCCTCGTTCTTCAGGTGCTGCAGATGCCGCTGGTAGTGCTGGGTGTAGCGGTGGGCTCCCCACTTGTCCGTCTTGAAGTGCACGGCGAGTTTGTTCAGATCGTGGGAGATCGCGGCCAGTCCGGTGGGCTTCTTCTTGACCGGCTGCGGGGGCTGGCCGGAGATACGTCGCTTCAACTGGCGCACCACACGCACGTTCTTCTCACCCAACACGTTCTTCACAGTTGTTCTGATCGACATGGTTCGACGGGGTCCTTTCA
>JABFXD010000313.1 GCA_013361925.1 Streptomyces sp.
GAATCCGGCAAGACGACGATGGAAGCCGCATTCCACCTCGATGGAGGCCGAACCCACCCCGGTGGAGGCCGAACCCACCCCGGTGGAAGCCGAACCCCGCCTCACCCTTTTCCTGGAGAACACGATGAGCACCCGGTGGAACCCGCAGACCCGAGGCTTCGAGACATCGGCCCGTGGCCGCGCCGTCCTCGCCGACCCCCGCCTGAACCGCGGTACGGCCTTCAGCGCACCCGAACGACGCGCCCTCGGCCTCGACGGTCTCATCCCGCCCCGGGCGCTGACCCTGGACCAGCAGACCGACCGCGCCTACGGGCAGTACACCGCGCAGCCCAGCGATCTGGCCAAGCACGTGTACCTGACCGCACTGCACGACCGGAACGAGGTCCTGTTCTACCGGCTGGTGAGCGACCACCTCTCCGAGATGCTGCCCATCGTGTACACGCCGACCGTCGGCACCGCCATCGAGCGCTACAGCAACGAGTACCGGCGCCCGCGCGGCATCTACCTCTCGGTCGACGCCCCCGAGGACATCGAACCCGCCCTGCGCGCCTCCGGCCTCACCGCCACGGACGTCGACCTGATCGTGGCGACGGACGGCGAGGCCATCCTCGGCATCGGCGACTGGGGCGTGGGCGGCATCGACATCTCGGTGGGCAAGCTCGCCGTCTACACGGCCGCCGCCGGCATCGACCCGGCCCGCACCCTCGCCGTCGTCCTCGACGTCGGCACCAACCGCGAGCAACTCCTCGACGACCCGCTCTACCTCGGCAACCGGCACCCCCGGGTGGACACGGCGACGTACGACGCGTTCGTCGACGCCTACGTCACCACCGCCGGCCGCCTCTTCCCGGACGCGCTGCTGCACTTCGAGGACTTCGGGCCGGCCAACGCCCGCCGCATCCTCGACCGTTACCGCCAGGAGCGGTTCGTCTTCAACGACGACATCCAGGGCACCGGCGCGGTCAACCTCGCCGCCGTCCTGTCCGGCGTCCGGGCCAGCGGACTGCCGCTGCGCGAGCACCGGGTCGTGGTCCTCGGCGCGGGCACGGCCGGCATGGGGGTCGCCGACCAGCTCCGCGACGCCCTGGCCGGGGACGGGCTCACCCGCGAGGAGGCCACCCGCCGAATCTGGGCCGTGGACCGCCACGGGCTCCTCACCGAGGACCAGGACAGCCTGCGCGACTTCCAACTCCCCTACGCCCGCCCCGCCGCCGAGGTCTCCGACTGGCGGCGTGACGACGACCTGGGCGGCATCCCCCTGGAGGAAGTGGTCCGCAGGGTCCGCCCCACCGTCCTCATCGGCACCTCGGGCCAGGGCGGCGCCTTCACCGAGAGCGTCGTGCGGGCCATGGCCGAGCACGCCGACCGCCCGATCATCCTGCCGATGTCCAACCCGACCCGGCTCGCCGAGGCCGTCCCCGCCGAACTGCTGGACTGGACGGACGGCCGCGCCCTGGTCGCCACCGGCAGCCCCTTCGAACCGGTCACCCGGGACGGCGTCACCCACCGCATCGGCCAGGCCAACAACGCGCTGGTCTTCCCCGGCCTGGGCCTGGGCGCCGTCGTCGCCCGCGCCACCCGCGTCACCGACGGCATGCTCGCCGCCGCGGCCCACGCCGTCGCGGCCCAGGTCGACCCGACCGCGCCGGGAGCGCCCATCCTGCCGCTGACCAGCGAACTGCGAGACACCTCCACCGCTGTCGCCGTCGCCGTGGCCCGCGCGGCGGCCGAGGACGCAGTCGCCCGCGCGACCGTCGACGACACGATCGAGGAACGGGTCCGCGAGGCCATGTGGGAGCCCGTGTACCGACCCGTGACCGCGGTCTGACGGGGTCTGACGGCCAGGTCCGGGGCCGACCGGCTGCTACCGGACCGCCTCGTCCGCGGTGTGCAGCTGGTACACGTTGAACGCCCGCCGGATGACGGGCTGGGCGACATTGCGGACGCGTACGCCCCCGGCCGTCGTCCCGTGCTCGGTGCCCATGTGGGCGTGGCCGTGGACGGCCAGGTCGGCGCCGCCGGTGTCGATCGCCTCGGCCAGGAGGTAGCTGCCGAGGAACGGGTAGATCTCCAGGGGTTCACCGGCGAGGGTGTCGGCCACGGGGGAGAAGTGGGTGAGCGCGACCCGCGCCTCGCAGCCCCGTTCCCGCAGCGCGTCGAGTGATTCCCGCAGCCCGTCGGCGCAGCGCCGGGAGTAGCGGACGAACTCCTTCATCAAGGGCTCCCCGAACTCGCCCGCGCTGCGGCCCACGAACCCGCCGCCGAACCCCTTGGTCCCGGCGACTCCGACGCGCGTGCCCGCGCAGTCCAGGACCGTCGCCTCTCCCTCAAGGACGGTCACGTCGGCGTCCTGGAGGATCTCGGTGACCTTCTCGGGCTGCTCGTCGTGGTGGTCGTGGTTGCCGAGCACGGCCACGACCGGCACCGCCAGCCCCCGTACCTCCCGAGCCACCACACCGGCCTCCTCCGGTGTGCCGTGCCGGGTGAGGTCACCGGCGAGCAGCAGCAGGTCGGCACAGTCGGGCAGCGTGTCGAACGCGGGCCGCAGCAGCCCCTGGCTGTCGGCACCCATGTGGATGTCGCCCACGGCGGCGACGCGGATCACGGCAGCTCCTCGGCATGATCGGGCGAGGTGTTCTCGGCGACGACGACATCGCTGTGCACGGCGAGGTCGGCGAGTTCCTGGCGGGCGGTGTGCAGCAGGATGTCGCGGCACTGGGCCGAGGGGACCGTGCCGGTGAGCACCACCATCCGGCCCCGCACCTCCACGCGGACGCCCAGTTCCCCCAGTTCCCCGGCGGCCAGGCGCTCGCGGAGGTGGGCGACGCGGTACTCCACGCTCTCGGCGGGGTCGGTCATCGGGGCACCTCTTCGCGCTGCTGGGGTGGGATGACGTCCAGCCGTTCCAGGAAGTAGAGGAAGGCGTCGGGCATCGGGGCGCCCGCACAGGTGCGGCGTACGTCGTCCCAGTCGATCTTCTCGCGCAGGGTGCGGGCGATCGGCAGCACGGCGCCGAAGTCGCAGTGGTGCTCGGAGAAGGCCGCCATCAGGCTGCGGATGAGGTCGGTCGGAGCCAGGACCGGCATGTGCACGGACTCCACGGACAGTTCCTCGGCCCGGGCCAGCAACTCCGCGGTGACCGGCTGGTGGGCCAGCTCGAAGATGAGGTCGACCTGCTGGCCGAGGCAGGTGGCCTTGAGCAGCCAGTCCTCGGGCGGCCTGCGCACCGGCAGTCCGGCCGCGCGCAGCGCCTGCGCCACCGCCTCTGCGTCCTCGGGCCGGATGCAGAAGTCGACGTCGTGCTGGAGGTTCTGCACACCGCCGTGCGCGTACACGGCGACACTGCCGGCCAGGGCGAACGGATATCCCGCCTGTTTGAGCAGCGCCCCGGTACGTTTCGCGGCCCGCAGGATCGCCTGGTTGCGGTCGAGCGGAAGCTGCTCGACGTCGGTGTCGTTCGCGAGGGCGTCGTGCGCGGGCGCACGGCCCTGGAGGGCGGTCTGCGGTTCCTCCGGGGCGAGGTGCAGTTCGGCCACGTCGGTGCGCCGGCCGGACGGGTCGTCGCCGTGCTGCGTCATCGCTGCCCCTTCCTGTCCGGGCGAGGGTGTCCCGAGTACCCGCCGCACGGTCCCCGACACGGGCTAGGCGATCAGGGCCACGGCCATCCCGATCAGCCCGATCGCGATCAGGGCCACCAGCAGCAGGATCAGGACGAGGGGCACGGGGCCCCAGGCTTTGCGCAGCTCGGGCGGCTCGGGATGGGAGATCCCGGACATGCTGGACTCGCCGGGCGGCGTCTCACCGGGCGGTACCCCGCCCCCGGGTTCGAGTCCCGTGGTCCGCCGCGGCTCAGGGTCGGGGCTGGTCATGGCTCACGCTCCTGTCGAGTCTCCGTCACCGCCCGCGCCGTCAGCGCCGTCAGCGCTGTCCGTGCCGTCTGCATCGGACGCCTCGTCGCGTTCGCCCTCCGCCTGCGAGGGCGTCGTTCGCTCCGGGGCCGGACCGTCGGTCCGGTTGCGGGTGTCGGCCTCCTCCGGCTCGCCCTCGGCCTGTGACGGAGTCTGGTCGCTCATCGTGATCACTCCTGATGGGGTGCCGATCGACCGCCGGGTACCCCGGTCGGCGGCGGGCGACACGACGGGGCGGGGCGGCCGGTGACACGTGCGGCCGTGGGGTCGGAGAGGCCGGAGGAACGGGCGGGCCGAGGGTGCGGGGCGGCCGGGGGACCACGGCCGTGTGCTCACCCCACGGCCGCGGCAGGCTGCCACGTCGCCTCCACCAGGGCCCGCTCCGTGCCGGTGAGATAGACGGCCGCGGCGAGCCACGCCCGCGCGTACCCGTCCGGATCGGACTGCTGGGTCCGACCGAACACGTCGCGGCTGCGCCGGTCGGCCTGCGCGGCGAGCGCGTCGGCCAGGTCCGCGGCCGTCCGGAAGCCGCTGCGGCGCAGGGCCGCGGCCCCCGAGGCCCGGTCACC
>JABFXD010000861.1 GCA_013361925.1 Streptomyces sp.
TGGGGGCTGGGGTATGGGTGCGGGCAAGCGCGGGCTGGTGACTGTTGCTGTGACCGTGGTCTGTGCGGTCACTGTGCTGGCGGCGCCCGGTACGGCGTTCGCGGCGCCGACCCCCACTCCGACACCCTCGGCGTCCGCCACCCCCGTGACCAACAAGGACCTTGAGGCCGTACGCACCCAGCTGGACGCCCTCTATCACGACGCCGCCGTCGCCACCGATCAGTACAACGCCGCCGAGGAGGCCGCCGACCAGCAGTCGGCCGCGATCGTGGCGTTGGCGAAGAAGATCGTCAAGGGGCAGGAGAAGCTCGCCGAGTTGAAGCAGCGCGCTGGCGCGGCGGCCGCCGCCCAGTACCGCAGCGGCGGACTGCCCGACGAGGCGCAGCTGATGCTCAGCGACGACCCGGAGGACTTTCTCAACGGCGCCGGGCGGGTGCTCCAGGGGCAGCGCGCCACCAAGGGGCTGCTGGCGGAAATGACCCGCACCCAGGAGGACTTGGAGCAGTACGCCGAGGATGCCTCATCGCAGTGGACCAAGCTGGAGGCCAACCGGAAGGCCAAGGCCGCCGCCAAGAAGAAGGTCAAGAAGCAGATCGCCGCCGCCGAGGAACTCGAGTCCAAGCTGGAGAAGGAGGAGAAGGAGCGCCTGGCGCGGCTGGAGCAGCAGGCCGCCTACAAGGCGCAGACCGCCTGGCTCGACTCCGGGATACTCGCCGAGATCAACGGCAAGGCGTCGGCGCAGGGCAAGAAGGCCGTGGAGTACGCGACCTCGCAGATCGGCAAGCCGTACGAGTGGGGTGCCGAGGGACCGGGGTCCTACGACTGCTCGGGGCTCACCTCGCAGGCCTGGGCCAGTGCCGGGCAGCCCATTCCGCGGACCTCGCAGGAGCAGTGGAAGCAGCTGAAGAAGATCGACATCAAGGACATGCGGCCCGGCGACCTCATCATCTACAACTCCGATGCCAGCCATGTCGCGATGTATCTGGGGGACGGCGCGATCGTGCACGCCCCGCGTCCGGGACGGACGGTGACGATCGCGGGGGCGGGGTCGATGCCGATCCTGGCGGTGGTGCGGCCGGACGCGTGAGTCGGCCGCGGGCGGTTGAGACCGGGGTCACGTGACGCAGGGCACCTCGGACGGCGTACAAACGCGGTGCGGACGTGACGTTCGTCATTCCCGCACCTCGGGCGGGGTGTCCAACTGCGGTAGGGAACGCGGCATATGACAGTGGCCGCCCGCCGAGCCGCGTGCCGTGCACCATTCCGTTGCGGCGCCGACTACCGCTATGGTCCCCGTCGGTGGGTCGAGGTCCCTCGCCCCACCATGCCCTCGGGGGGAGGGAAGGAACCCAAGACGATGCCCGTACCCGTACCGCGGCAGAGAGCGATCCCGGCCGTGGAAGGTGGTCAGGCGCAGGCCGCGACAGCAGTCGGCGGCCCGGTCGGCAGCCCTCTCGGCGGCCCTCCGAAGAACGAGGCCCCGCGTAAGGACGGCACGGTCGAGAAGCACCACGGCACTCCTCTGACGCTGCTGGTGATCGAGGACGATCCCGGCGGCTCGACGCTCGTGCCCGAGCTCCTGGACTCCGCCGGCAACCCCATCCGCGTCCGCACGGCCCGCAATCTCACCGAGGCCGAGCGCCTGCTCACCGACGACGTCCACTGCATCCTGCTCGACCTGGCCCTGCCGGCCCCGGCGCGCGGCGATGACCACGACGAGCTCGCCGTGCTCAAGCACGTGCTCCAGCTCGCCCCGCGGCACGCCGTGCTCGCCCTCACCGCCTCCGGCGACGCCGAGCGCGGCACCGAGGCCGTGCGCGTGGGCGCCCAGGACTATCTCTTCCGGGACGAACTGGACAGCCGGCTGCTGAGCCGCGCGATCCGTTACGCCGTCGAGCGGAAACGTTCCGACACCGCCGAGCGGCGGCTCGCGGAGGGCCGGGTACGGGCGCAGGAGAACCGGCGCCTGGAGCGCGGGCTGCTGCCCACACCGCTGCTGGAGGGGTCCGCCCTGCGGTTCGCCGCCCGTTATCGCCCGGGGCGTTCGCGCGCCCTGCTCGGCGGTGACTTCTACGACGTCGTACGCACGGCCGACGGGACCGTCCACGCCATGATCGGCGACGTCTGCGGGCACGGGCCCGACGAGGCGGCCCTCGGGGTGGAGCTGCGGATCGCGTGGCGGGCGCTGACCCTCGCGGGGCTGTGCGGGGACGAGCTGCTGGGCACCCTCCAGCAGGTCCTGGAGCACGAGCGGGCCGACGACGAGATCTTCGCGACGCTGTGCACGGTCGACATCGCGCCGGACGGACGCCGGGCCGGGCTGTGCCTCGCCGGGCATCCGGCGCCGCTGGTGGCCCGCCCCGGGCGGCCGGCACAACTACTGCCGTACGACAACAACGGCCCCGCCCTCGGGCTGCTGCCCGGGGCCCGGTGGCCGCGGATGCAGGTGGAGCTGGGGCGGGAGTGGAGCCTCATGCTCTACACCGACGGGCTCATCGAGGGGCACATCGGGGCGGGGCGGGAGCGGCTCGGGCAGGACGGCATGGTGGAGATGGTGCGCCGACAGCTCGGGGAAGGGCTGCGGGGCGAGGCGTTGCTGCGGGCTGCCGTGAACGAGGTGCGGGAGCTCAACGGGGGCGAGTTGGCCGATGACGTGGCGGTCGTGCTGTTGGATCGGGCGGCCTGACGCAGCCCCGCGCTCGTTGCTCGCGCTGCCCCGAGGAGCCTCTTACCTGCCGCCGTTCCAAGGGCCGTAAGGGCCGTCGCTGCTGGAACCGCCGCCCCTGCGGCCCCGCCCCCCGGACACCTGGCGCAGCGCCGGGCGGACGTCCACGAAGAAGACGATGGACGCGACCAGGCCCGCGAGCTGGAGGAAGAGCATCGGGACCAGGAGGTTCACGGCCACCGCGATGCCGAGGATGATCAGCCAGAAGCCCTTGCCCTGCTTGTCGGCCGCGCGGTACGCGTCCTCACGGAAGAGGGCGGCCATCACGAAGGCCACCACCGCGAAGGCCAGCATCGCGAGGTAGAGCAGCCACATCAATCCCGCGAAACCCTGCATCAGCACAACGTCCACCACCTGACTCGGCTCGTCATTACGCGGTCACCGTACCCGTACAACGGGCCGGACACCCCCGAGGTGCCCGGCCCGTTGTCCAGCTGCCCGTCGGTTACTTCGCGGGCGGCGTCGTCTTCTTGGCGGTGGTCTTCTTCGCCGGAGCCTTCTTGGCGGCCGTCTTCTTGGCCGGCGCCGAAGCGGCGGCGGTGGCCGGAGCGGCGGCGGGCGTGGGAGCCGGCTTGGGCTCCTCCTTCTTCACCTCGACGGGCTCGGCGTTCGGCTCGACGGCGATGGCCAGCTCCTCGATCTCCTCGGCGGCCTCGCCACGCCAGGTCTTCACGGCCTGCTCGCCGTGCTCGGCGACCTTCTCGTAGGTCTCCCGTGCCTTCACGGCGTACTCGGCGGCGACGCCGACGCTGCGCAGGGCGAAGTCCTGGGCGCTCTCGCCGAACTTCTTCAGATCGGCGTCGAGGGTGGTGCCCAGCTTCTTGATGTCGCCGTCGAGGCTCGCGATGAACTCGCCGACCTTGGCCTGGAGGGACTCCTGCGCCTCCTTGGCCTTGGCACCGGCCTCCTTGGCGCGGGCGGCGGCCTTCTCCTGGACGGCCTTGGGGTCGGTGCCGCGGACGGCCTCGATCTTGGCCGGGGCCTCGGCGCGCAGCTGCTCGACGATGCCGGGGACCTTCTTGGCCTGCTGGAGGGCCAGGTCGGCGGTGCCGGCGGCGAAGTAGAGGGGGGTGGGGTCGCTGAAGGTCTTACGGAGGTCGTCGGTGATGGCCATGGTGATGGTTCTCCCGGGTCGCTTGCAGATGAGGGTTTCGGGTTCCGCGGTCAGTGGGCCCTGTCTCAGTCGGGCGGTTGCCTCAACTGGCCGTCTGCTGCGGATCGGCGTCGCTGCCGTCGGTTGTGCGGGTGCCAGGCGCGGCGTCGTCGCCGCGGTCCTGTATGTCGGTGGTGCCGTCGGCTTCGACGGCCTCGGGGTCGGCGTCGGTCCCGAATCCGTTCTCCTTGCGGAAGGACTCGTAGATCTGGAGCAGCACCTGCTTCTGCTGCCCGCTCAACGTCGGGTCGGCGAGGAGGACGGCACGCGTCTCCACCTCGTCCCGGTCCCGCTCCGCGTCGAGGATCCCGGCCCGGACGTACAGCGTCTCGGCGGAGATCCGCAGCGCCTTGGCGACCTGCTGGAGGACCTCCGCGCTCGGCTTGCGCAGCCCGCGCTCGATCTGGCTCAGATACGGATTGGACACCCCGGCGGCGTCGGCGAGCTGCCTGAGCGACAGCTGCGCGTTGCGCCGCTGTTCACGCAGATACTCACCGAGATTGCCGACGTTCAGCGATGCCATGGCTCCACTGTGCCGCACGACCGCTAACTGTTGCAAGCACCCGCTTGCAAAAGTGCGCCACGCCACT
>JABFXD010000964.1 GCA_013361925.1 Streptomyces sp.
CAACTCGAAGGTGTAGGTCTCCTGGCTGCCCTCGTTGAGCGACCGCATGCCGCAGACATACGTGTCCGCCTCGGCCCGGCAGAACTGACCACGCTTGACCACCGACGTACCGGCGGGAGGTGTGATGACGACGCTGACGGCGGGGTCGCCCTCCCTCGGCCAGACCCACGCGGGGCCGGCGTTGGTGAACGTCGCCTTCATCGTCACCGTGTCACCGACACCGCCCCGCAACGCGTCACCCGTCACCTGGTAGTCGGCCGTGTTGACGGCGGTGACGGGCACCGTGACCACCTGCGCGGATCCCTCAGCACCGTTCTGCGCCTCGACCAGCTTCACCGCGGGCGCGGGTCCCGCCACCGGGTCGGTGCCGTTGTCCTCGTAGGCCGGTCCGCCGTCCGCGACACGCACCCGGAGTTGCTCGTTGAGCGCGCGGCCCAGCACCTTGACGCCCATGGCGGTCTCGGGGGTGTAGACGACGCCAGACTCCAGCGCCTGGTCGAACTCGCAGGACGCCGTCCACCGCTCGGGCATCTCGTCGTAAGGCCGGACATGCTGGATCAGACAGTTGGAGGGGACCTCCTCGAACTCCAGCCCTCGGGTGATGTCGTAGGTGATCCAGACCTTCTCGGGGGCGGTCCCGACGCTCTTGTTCGCCACGGTCACCGGTACGTCGAAGCCGTCCCCCGGCTTCACGTCGTCGACCGCGGTGAGCCCTCCGACGACCAGTTCGGGCTCGGGCTCATCGCCGAAGGCGGCCGGAGCCGCGGCCAGCGCGATCAGGGCGGCAGCGCCGAAGGCGGCGACACCGGCACGGCGGACGCGACGGTTGCGTGACGACACGGGCATGGAGAGATCCTCTGTCGGAGCCAGGTAAACCGACGGTGTCCTCCAGGCGAACGGTCCGTCGGCTCCCTAGACTCCCGTCGGGCCCGGAGGGTTGCACGGCCGGCGCCCCCTGCTCATGGCACTTCTCGCGGTCCCGGCTACAACTTCTCAACTCAGCGAAGCCGTGCGGCACTTCTTCGGCCGCACCTCTTGACGGCTTTGGTGTAGACCTTTAGGTTCACCAGCCAGCAGACATTCCATGCATGCGACCTCTGCACACGTATGTGAACACCCCTGTTCACCTCTCACCGCCCCACGCCGGCGGCGTCCACCCCCCACCCCAGGACGAAAGGCCCCTCGCCATGCAACGCCTCGCCCTGCGCTGCGCTCTCGCTCTCTCGCTCGGCATCACCGCCGTGGGCACCCTCGCAGCCCCCTCCGCCTCGGCCGCCACCGGCACGATCACCGGCCTGGCCGGCAAGTGCCTCGACGTGGCCGGCGCGAGTTCGGCCGACGGCACGGCCGTACAGCTCTACGACTGCAACGGCACCGCCGCCCAGCAGTGGACGGTCGGCTCCGACGGCACCATCCGGGCCCTCGGCAAATGCCTTGACGTCACCGGCGGTTCGACGGCCAACGGCGCCCAGCTCCAGCTCTGGACGTGCAGCGGCGGTACCCACCAGAAGTGGACCGTCAGCGCCGCGCGCGACATCGTCAACCCGGCCGCCGACAAGTGCCTGGACGTCACCGGCAACTCCTCCGCCAACGGCACCCGCACCCAGCTCTGGACCTGCACCGGCGCCGCCAACCAGAAGTGGAACGCGCCCGCCGCCGGTGACGGCACGACCCCGCCCGGCGCCGCACCGATGGCCGTGGCGCCGTACCTCTACAACGGCTGGGGCAATCCACCCAGCCCCACGACTGTCATGAACGCGACCGGCGTGAAGTGGTTCACCCTGGCGTTCGTCCTCAGCAACGGCTACTGCAATCCGCAGTGGGACGGCGGCCGGGCGCTGACCGGCGGGGTCGACCAGCAGACCATCAACACCGTGCGCGCAGCCGGCGGCGACATCGTCCCGTCCTTCGGCGGCTACAGCGGCAACAAGCTGGAGAGCTCCTGCTCCAGCGCCGGCGAGCTGGCGGCGGCGTACCAGAAGGTCATCAACGCCTACTCGCTGAAGGCGATCGACATCGACCTCGAAGCGGACGCGTACAGCAACGGGACCGTGCAGCAGCGGACCGTGGACGCGCTCAAGACCGTCAAGGCCAACAACCCCGGCATCAAGGTGTACGTCACGATCGGCACCGGACAGAGCGGCCCCGACACGAGCCTGATCAACCGGGCCGCGTCGTCCGGGCTGACCGTGGACGCCTGGACGATCATGCCGTTCGACTTCGGCGGCGCGGGCCAGAACATGGGCACGCTGACCCAGCGGGCGGCCGAGGGGCTGAAGACCGCGCTGAAGAACGCGTACGGCTACAGCGACGACGCGGCCTACCGGGCCATGGGCATCTCGTCGATGAACGGCATCACCGACGACAACGAGACCGTCACCACCGCCGACTTCCAGACCATCCTCGGCTACGCGCAGACCCATCATCTGGCGCGGTTGACGTTCTGGTCCGCGAACCGTGACCGCCCCTGCCCGGGCGCCTACCCCAACGACGACACCTGCTCCGGCGTGAGCCAGAGCAACTGGCAGTTCACCAGCATCTTCGCCCGGTACACCGGCTGACGCCCGCACTCCGCGGACCACACGGAAAGGATCGACCAGACACATGAACACCGTCAGATCCGGCTCCACCCGCGCGCTCCTGCGGGTCCTGCTCCTGCTGGCCACCCTGATGGGCCTCGCGGCCGTAGCGCCCGTCGCACAGGCCGGCACCGCCGCGACCCCGTTCAAGGTCCTCGCCCTGTACAGCGGCACCTACGACGCGGCACACATCGACTTCGACAAGGAGGCCAACGCCTGGTTCCCGCAGCAGGCGGCCGCGGGCGGCTTCACCTACACGGCCAGCACCAACTGGGACCTCCTCGCCAACGGCGGGGTCGACGCCTACCAAGTCGTCCTGTTCCTCGATGACTTGCCCCAGACAGCCGCTCAACGCTCCGGATTCGAGGCGTACATGAGAGGCGGGGGCGGCTTCCTGGGCTTCCACGTCTCGGCGTTCACGACCGACGCGGCCGGCTGGTCCTGGTACCACAACACGTTCCTCGGCTCGGGCAACTTCGCGTCCAACACCTGGGGCCCGACCGCGGTCACCCTGAAGGTGGAGGACCGCACGAGCCCGGCCACCGTGAATCTCCCGGCCACCTTCACCTCGTCGGTGAGCGAGTGGTACAGCTGGTCCAGGGATCTGCGGCAGAACCCGGACATCAAGATCCTGGCGTCGATCGACCCGAGCAGCTTCCCGGTCGGCACGGACCCCAACCAGTCCTGGTACAGCGGCTATTACCCGATCCTGTGGACCAACACGAAGTACAAGATGCTGTACGCGAACTTCGGCCACAACGCCATGAACTACACGACCAACACGCGACTGTCGTCCACGTTCGCGAGCGCGACCCAGAACCGGTTCCTGCTCGACGGGCTCAAGTGGCTGGGCGGGGGCGGCACCACGACCCCGCCGACGGACGACCAGATCTCCGAGACCGCCTGGTACTCCCTGCAGAACGGCGGCAACGGCACGTGCGTGGACGCCCGTTCGGCGGCCACGGCGAACGGGACGGTGATCCAGCAGTACGCCTGCAACGGCACGGCGGCGCAGCAGTACCGCTTCCGGAGCACCGACAGCGGCTATCTGCAGATCACCGCACGCACCAACCCCGCCCAGGTGATCGACGTGACCGACCGCTCCACGGCGGACAACGCGCCGTTGCAGCTGTGGGCCTACTCCGGCGGCACGAATCAGCAGTGGCAGCCGGTACGCGAGACGAACGGGCGCTATCACTTCGTCGCCCGGCACAGCGGCAAGTGCCTGACGGCAGCCGCGGCGGCGACGAACAGTGTCCAGCTCACCCAGCGGACCTGCGACGGTTCGACCGCGCAGGCCTTCCAGCTCGCCGTGCAGTCCTGAGCCACCGCACGGCGATACGCAGGTGCCTCACGCCCTGCTGCGGTCCGCGGCCGGGGCGGCGGACGAGTTCCTCTCCTCCGCCGCCCTCGCCGCATGCAGGTTAATCGGTTGCACGTCGGCTGGGCGTTGGGTCTGATCCCGGTCATGACGATGGTGTTGAGTACGCCGACTGTCGGCCAAGTGGGCGAGGCCCTTGCGGCGTTGCGGGAGTGGCAGCACGACGGCGCGCCGATGCAGTTGCATCCCGGGGACATCGGCTGGAACTACCGGTTCGGTGCGGCCGAGACGGCGGCGGTGGTCCGGACCTGGAGCCGGGACGGACGGATCCTCGCCGTCGGGATGCTGGATTCGCCGACGTTGGTGCGGATGACGGTCGCTCCCGACGCTGTCCGGGACGAGGACTTGGCGCGCCAGCTCGTCGAGGACTTCTCCCTGCCCGAGCGCGGCGTGCTGCCGGAGGGAACCGTGTCGATCGAGGCACCGCGGGGCCTGCTGCTCCACGACCTGCTGGACGAGGAGGGCTGGGGTGTCGACGAGCCGTGGACGCCGCTCTTCCGCG
>JABFXD010000409.1 GCA_013361925.1 Streptomyces sp.
GGGTCGCGGTCGGCCGGGCGGTCCGCGTGGGCGAACCTCCACCTGCCGTCCAGGCTGAGCCGGTACGGCGAGTCGGTGCGGTCGGCCGCGAGCGCCTGGCGGAGGTTCGCGTACGGCATCAGGGTGCTGTGGGGCGGCTCGGTGCCGAGCCGGAAGACGTCGATGCGCCCGTTCCACTCGGGGGACTCGGCGGCGGCGTGGGCCGTGCCGGCGGTCCAGGAGGGGAGGGCCAGGGCGCCGACGAGGGCGGCCCCGCCCTCCAGGAGCCGGCGGCGGCTGACGGGCGCCCAGGCGGGGGGCTCGGAAGTGTGCGACATGACCGTTGCCTTCCTCGGTACGGCCGGTGGCCGTGCGGCTTTGAGGGAGCGTCAGATCTTGTTCGGTGATGTTGGGAAACCGAACGCACACTAAGTTCTGCCTCAGATGGAGGCAATGATGTTGTCGAGCTTTGTGTCCTTCTGATCGATGTCCTGGCCGACCTTGGCCGGATCCCGCTCCTCGAACTGGGTCCGGTGCAGTTCGGCGTAGCGCCCGCCGGCCGCCAGCAGCTCGTCGTGAGTGCCGCGTTCGACGATCTGTCCGGCCTCGACGACCAGGATCTGGTCGGCCGCGCGGATCGTGGAGAGGCGGTGGGCGATGACGATCGCGGTCCTGCCCTCCAGTGCCTCCGTCAGCGCCTCCTGCACCGCCGCCTCCGAGGTGTTGTCGAGGTGGGCGGTGGCCTCGTCGAGGATGACGACACGCTGGCGGGCCAGCAACAGCCGGGCGATGGTCATCCGTTGGCGTTCACCGCCGGAGAGACGGTAGCCGCGCTCGCCGACCACCGTGTCCAGGCCGTCCGGCAGGGACCGTACGAGATCCTCCAGGCGGGAGCGGCGCAGGGCGTCCCACAGGTCGTCCTCGGTCGCCGTGGGGCGGGCGAGCAGCAGGTTGGCGCGGACCGAGTCGTGGAAGAGGTGGCCGTCCTGGGTGACCATGCCGATCGTCTCCCGCAGGGAGCGGGCGGTGAGGTCGCGGAGGTCCTCGTCCCCGACCCGGACGGCCCCCTCGTCGACGTCGTAGAGCCGCGGCAGCAGCTGCGCGATCGTCGACTTGCCGGCGCCGGAGGAGCCGACGAGGGCGACGGTCTGGCCGGGTTCGGCGCGGAAGGAGATGCCCTTGAGGACCTCTTCGCCGCCCCGGGTGTCGAGGGAGGCGACCTCCTCCAGGGAGGCCAGGGAGACCTTGTCGGCGGACGGGTAGCCGAAGCGGACGTCGTCGAACTCGACCGCGACCGGGCCGCCGCCGATCTCGCGGGCGTCCCGCTTGTCCTCGATGAGGGGCTTCAGGTCGAGCACCTCGAAGACCCGCTCGAAGCTGACCAGGGCGCTCATCACCTCGACGCGGGCGCCCGCGAGCGCGGTGAGCGGGGCGTAGAGCCGGGTCAGGAGCAGGGCGAGGGAGACGACGGCGCCCGGTTCCAGGGTGCCGCGCAGGGCGAACCAGCCGCCGAGACCGTAGACGAGGGCGAGGGCCAGGGCGGAGACCAGGGTCAGGGCGGTGATGAAGACGGACTGGGCGGTGGCCGTGCGGACGCCGATGTCGGCCACCCGCCGGGCGCGGGCCGCGAACTCCTCGGACTCCTGCTCCGGGCGGCCGAACAACTTGACCAGAGTGGCGCCGGGCGCGGAGAAGCGCTCGGTCATCCGGGTGCCCATCGCCGCGTTCAGGGCCGCCGCCTCCCGCTGCATCCGGGCCATCCGGCTGCCCATCCGGCGGGCCGGGATCACGAAGACCGGCAGCAGGGCGAGCGCGAGCAGGGTGATCTGCCAGGACAGGGTGAGCATGACGGCGAGCGTCAGCAGCAGGGTGACGAAGTTGCTGACCACGCCGGAGAGGGTGTTGCTGAACGCCCGCTGCGCCCCGATGACGTCGTTGTTGAGTCGGGAGACCAGCGCTCCCGTACGTGTCCGTGTGAAGAACGCGACCGGCATGCGCTGCACATGATCGAACACAGCCGTCCGCAGATCGAGGATGAGTCCCTCCCCGAGCGTGGCCGAGAGCCGTCGTCCGAGGATGCCCAGCGCCGCCTCGGCGACCGCGATCAGCGCGATGAGCAGGGCCAGCCGTACCACCGTGCCCTCGTCGTCGCCCGTCACGATCGCGTCCACCACATGCCCGGCGAGCACCGGGGTGGCGACGGCGAGCAGGGCGGTGGCCACCCCGAGCACCACGAACTGGGCGATGCGCGTGCGGTGCGGGCGGGCGAAGGCGCCGATGCGGCGCAGCGTGGCGCGGGCGAAGGGGCGGGTCTCCGTCTGCGCGTTCATCACGCTGTGCAGCTGTGTCCAGGCTGTGGTTTCCATGCTCATGGGAGCGAACCTAGGACCTCAAGCGTTGTTGAGGTCAACGTTCGGATAACAATCACTCCCCATACGTCCCCCTCCCCGAAGGATCCGATGACCGTACGCCATGCCCCGTCCGCCCCTCCGCAACCCGCAGTTGGCGTGATGGGGAAAGCCTCTCCGGACGTGAGCCCCCGCCGTCTGTCCGTCCCCCTCCCCGGCCGCCGGATCCGGCAGATCCTGTGTCTGCTGCCGCTGCTGCTCGTCTCCGTGGTCGCCGTGCGGCACCGCTCGGTGCTCGCCGAGGGCTTCGGTCATCTGGAGTCCGCCGAGTGGCCGTGGCTGCTGGTCGCGGTCTGCGCCACCTGTCTGACCTGGGTCGCCGCGGCCTGTACCCGGCAGGGCGCGGTCGTGGAGCGGCTGCCCAAGCGGCGGCTGCTGGCCACGCAGTTCGCGGCCGGCGCCGCGAACCATCTGCTGCCGACGGGCCTCGGCGCGAGCGCGGTCAATCTGCGGTTCATGACGGTGTGCGGGGTTCCGCTCGCCCGGTCCTCGGCCGCCCTCGCGCTGTATCTGCTGGCGGAGTCGGTGGGCAGGCTGGGCCTGTTGGCGGTCCTGCTGCTCGCCTTCCCCGACGCGCTGAGCGTCGGTTCGCTCCTGCCCGAGGCGGCGGTGGGCGCGCTGCTGCCCGCCCTGGGGGCGGTGCTGATCGTGGCGGCCGGCGTGCTCGTCCTCGTACGACGGGTGCGTACGGCGGTCACGGCGTTCTTGCGGACCGCGCTGGGCGAGCTGCGCGAGGTGCACACCCGGCCGTCCCGGGCGCTGGCCCTGTGGGGCGGGTCCCTGGCCTTCCCCGCGCTCCAGGCGGCCGGGCTGGCCGCGGTGGGGCAGGCGTTGGGGCTGCCGGTGCCGCCGCTGCACATGGCGGTGGCGTACCTGGCGGCGACCGTCGCGGTCGCGCTGGTGCCGACACCGGGCGGGATCGGCTCGGTGGAGGCGGCGCTCGTCATGGCGCTGGTGGCGGCGGGCGGCCCGGCGGCGGTGGCGACGGCGGTGGTGCTGGCCTACCGGATCATCACCGTGTGGCTGCCGCTGCTGCCCGGGGCGCTGACCCTGGGGGCGCTGGTGCGGCTGAAGGTCATCTGACGGCGCTCGAAGATCGTCTGCGGTAGAACGGCCGTATGGACATCACCGCTCTCGCCGAGGCGCTCGACCAGATCGAGGATCACGCTGTCGTGCACCACGGCTACACCGACGCGCCTTGTCCAGGTCGGCCCACGTCGTACCCCAGACCCAACCGTCGAGGCGGTCCGCCGTCCCGTGGTCGATGAGACGGTCGTCCAGCGGTGCTGCCCGAGTCGGACGCCACGCGCCGGTGGGCCGACGAGCTGGGCATCGACTTCCACGCGGTCCGTATCGAGACGCAGGTGCACGACCTCAGCCTGGTCTTCTCCGATCTGGAGATCACCGAGCTGCCGGCCGACTGGCAGAAGTAGCCGGGTCGTTCAAAGGCGCATGACGACGGCGGCGACCCGCGCACCCGCATGTGCGGCCTCGGCCGCGCTCTGCCCCGGACGCGCCAGACCTCCGACGGCGAACACGCCGGGCCGTGACGTCCTCGGCGTCCCGGTGCCGAGCGTCAGCCCGCCCCGCCGCACCAGCTCCTGTTCGGGAACGAAGTCACCGGTGAACACGACGGTGTCACAGGCGAGTTCGGCCGTACGACCGTCCTGGCGCCGGACGCGCACGCCCGACAGCCGTCCATGGCCGAGGAGTTCGGCGACGACGGTACCGGTGAGCAGAGGGATGCGGCGACGCAGACGGGCGTCCTGGGCGCGGACGGGGTGCGCCTGCGCGCGCTCCCTCTCCGTGACCATGGCGACGACCTCGGCCCCCGCCACTCGTACGGTGTCGGCGGCCCGGTAGGACACGGGCTCCGCGCCCACGATCACCGCACGCGTACCGATCCGCTGCCCGAACAGATGCACCGCCTGCTGGAGTTCACCGGTGGTGTACACGCCGGCCGGGCGGGTGCCCGGCACCAGACGGGCGGTGCGGGGGCGTTCGCGGGCGCCGGTGGCCAGGACGATCGCGCGGGCCGCGATCGCCTCCGGCCCGCCCGGGCCCACGGTG
>JABFXD010000839.1 GCA_013361925.1 Streptomyces sp.
GGCATCGGTCCACAGCAGCCCGGCGGGCGCCCCCAGCGCCTTGGCCAGGGCCTCCTTCGCGGCGAACCGGGCGGCGAGGGAGGCCACACCCCGCCGCTCCCCGCTCGGCAGGAACAACTCGCTCTCCAGGAACAGCCGCTGGGCCATCCCGGGCGTGCGCTCCAGCGACACCGCGAACCGCTCGATCTCCGCCACGTCGATACCGACCCCGATGATGCTCACCCGCGCACTCTACGGAACGTCCCGTCCGAGGCAGACCCCACCGCCCTGGCCGTGACGGACCCGCCGCGGGCCGCTCACTCCACCGTCACCGACTTCGCGAGGTTCCTCGGCTGGTCCACCTCGTTGCCCCGCGCCGTCGCCAGCTCGCACGCGAACACCTGCAAGGGGACCGTGGCGACCAGCGGCTGGAGCAGCGTCGGAGTCGCCGGGATCCGGATCAGATGGTCGGCGTACGGCACCACCGCCTCGTCCCCTTCCTCCGCGATGACGATGGTCCGCGCCCCGCGCGCCCGGATCTCCTGGATGTTGGACACGATCTTGTCGTGCAGCACCGACCGCCCGCGCGGCGACGGCACGACCACCACCACCGGCAGATCGTCCTCGATCAGCGCGATCGGCCCGTGCTTGAGCTCGCCCGCCGCGAACCCCTCGGCGTGCATGTAGGCGAGCTCCTTGAGCTTCAGGGCGCCTTCGAGGGCCACCGGGTAGCCCACGTGCCGACCGAGGAAGAGCACGGTGTCCTTGTCGGCGAGGGAGCGCGCGAGCGCCCGTACCGGCTCCATCGTCTCCAGGACCCGGTCGACCTCGCCGGAGATCTTCGACAGGTCCCGGATGACGGCGAAGATCTCGTCGCCCCATTTGGTTCCTCGCACCTGGCCCAGATACAGGGCGACCAGGTAACACGCCACCAGCTGGGTCAGGAACGCCTTGGTCGAGGCGACCGCGACCTCAGGGCCGGCGTGCGTGTACAGCACGGCGTCCGACTCGCGCGGGATCGTCGAGCCGTTGGTGTTGCAGATGGCCAGCACCTTGGAGCCCTGCTCGCGCGCGTGCCGCAGCGCCATCAGCGTGTCCATGGTCTCGCCGGACTGGGAGATGGCGATCACCAGGGTCCGCGGGTCCAGGATCGGATCGCGGTAGCGGAACTCGCTGGCCAGCTCCACCTCGCAGGGGACCCGCGTCCAGTGCTCGATGGCGTACTTGGCGATCAGCCCCGCGTGGAAGGCCGTACCGCAGGCCACCACGACGACCTTGTCGATCTCCCGCAGCACCCCCGGCGGGATCCGCACCTCGTCCAGGGTCAGCGACCCGGCCGCGTCGATGCGCCCGAGGAGCGTGTCGGCGACCGCCTTCGGCTGCTCGGCGATCTCCTTGAGCATGAAGTAGTCGTAGCCGCCCTTCTCGGCGGCCGAGGCGTCCCAGTCCACGTGGTAGGACCTGACCTCCGCCGGACGCCCGTCGAAGCCGGTCACCGTCACCCCGTCGCGGCGCAGCTCGACGACCTGGTCCTGGCCGAGCTCGATGGCGGAGCGGGTGTGCGCGATGAAGGCCGCCACATCGGACGCGAGGAACGCCTCCCCCTCCCCCACACCCACCACGAGCGGCGAGTTCCGCCGGGCCCCGACGACCACGTCCGGCTCGTCCGCGTGCACGGCGACCAGCGTGAACGCCCCGTCCAGACGCCGGCACACCAGCCGCATCGACTCGGCGAGGTCCCCGCAGGAGGAGAACTCCTCGGCGAGCAGATGCGCGACGACCTCGGTGTCGGTCTCGGACGCCAGATCGTGGCCGCGCTCGGCCAGTTCGGCCCGGAGCGCGGCGAAGTTCTCGATGATGCCGTTGTGGACGACCGCCACCCGCCCGGCGTTGTCGAGATGCGGATGCGCGTTGGCGTCCGTGGGCCCGCCGTGCGTGGCCCAGCGGGTGTGCCCGATGCCGGTCGGCCCGGTCGGCAGCGGCCGGTCGACCAGCTCCTTCTCCAGGTTGACCAGCTTCCCGGCCTTCTTCGCCGCGGCGAGCCCGCCGTCGGCGAGGACGGCGACACCCGCCGAGTCGTACCCCCGGTACTCCAGCCGCTTCAGTCCGGCCATCACGACCTCGAGCGCAGACTGCGACCCCACGTATCCCACGATTCCGCACATGCGCGGCAGCCTACGCACGATCCGCCGACCGAAAGGGCTTCCGCGTGCCCGATATCGGAAATTCCCACGGCCATACGAACGCGGTGGTAAGGACCCGGGCGTACGAGCCTCGGTGGAGGCGTGACGGACCCCACCCGCCAACTCGTTCAAACTCCGTTAACAATGGACTGTGATCTCTCCGGTCTCCTCGACTCCCCGGAGCGCCCACCGGAACAAGCCGGAGGCGACTCCCTACGTCGACCTCACCCGTGCCGAGTGGAGCGCGCTGCGCCACAAGACGCCCCTGCCCCTGACGGCGGAGGAGGTCGAGCGACTGCGCGGCCTCGGCGACGTCATCGACCTCGACGAGGTGCGGGACATCTACCTCCCGCTCTCCCGCCTCCTCAACCTCTACATCGGCGCCACGGACGGCCTCAGAGGCGCCCTGAACACCTTCCTCGGCGAGACGGGCACCCAGACCGGCACCCCGTTCGTCATAGGGGTCGCGGGCTCGGTCGCCGGCGGCAAGTCCACCGTCGCCCGGCTCCTCCAGGCGCTGCTCTCCCGCTGGCCCGAGCACCCGCGCGTCGAGCGGGTGACGACGGACGGCTTCCTGCTCCCCACCAGGGAGCTCCAGGCACGCGGCCTGATGTCCAGGAAGGGCTTCCCCGAGTCGTACGACCGCCGGGCCCTGACCAAGTTCGTCGCCGACATCAAGGCGGGCAAGGACGAGGTCACGGCACCCGTCTACTCCCACCTGATCTACGACATCGTCCCCGACGAGAAGCTCGTGGTGCGCCGCCCGGACATCCTGATCGTCGAGGGCCTCAACGTCCTCCAGCCGGCGCTCCCCGGCAAGGACGGCCGCACCCGCGTCGGCCTCGCCGACTACTTCGACTTCAGCGTGTACATCGACGCCAACCCCGACGACGTCGAGCGCTGGTACCTCAACCGCTTCAAGAAACTGCGCCAGACGGCCTTCCAGGACCCCAACTCGTACTTCCGCAAGTACACCCAGGTCTCCGAGGAGGAGGCCCTCGACTACGCCCGCACGCAGTGGCGCACCATCAACAAGCCGAACCTGGTGGAGAACATCGCCCCCACCCGGGGCCGGGCCACCCTCGTCATCCGCAAGGGCCCGGACCACAAGGTGCGCCGACTGAGCCTGCGCAAGCTGTAGTCCGGCCTGTAAAAAGGGCGTCATGCTGCATCTGCGCCTGATCACCCCGGCCGAGAAGACCGACGACGTGGTCCGACTGATCGAGAAGACGGTCGGCACCACACACCTCGTCGTGGTCCCGGGCGCCGCCCGCAACCCGGCCGGGGACGTGGTGATGTGCGACGTGGCCCGCGAGGCGGGCGACGAACTCATCGGCTCGCTGCGGCAGTTGGACCTCGACAAGACGGGTTCCATCGCCGTCGAGAACATCGACCTCTCCTTGTCCAAGCGGGCGGACAAGGCCGAGGAAGAAGCCCCCGGCGAAGGCGCCGACGCGGTCCTGTGGGAGCACCTCACCGACGCCACCCACGAGGAGTCGACGCTCTCCATCACCTACGTCGCCTTCATCACCCTGGCCACCATGATCGCGGCCTGCGGTGTGGTCCTCGACAACGCGATCCTCATCGTCGGCGCCATGGCCGTCGGCCCGGAGTTCGGCCCCCTGGCCGCCTTCAGCACGTCCATCGTCCAACGCCACCCCCGGCTGGCGCTGCGCTCCCTGATCGCCCTGCTGGTGGGCTTCGCGGTGGCGATGGCGGTGACGGTGGGCTTCAGCTGGTTCATGGACGCCGCGACCCTGTTCCACAAGTCCGACCTGGAGGGCGACCGCCCCAACACGGCCTTCGTCTACGCCCCGGACGCCTTCTCCTTCGTGGTGGCGGTCCTGGCGGGCATCGCCGGCACGCTGTCCCTGACGTCGGCGAAATCAGGCGCGTTGGTAGGGGTGGCCATCTCGGTCACCACGGTCCCCGCAGCGGCGAACGCGGCAGTGGCCCTGGCCTACGGCGACACCAAGCAGACGATCGGCTCCACGAACCAACTCCTGCTGAATCTGCTGGGAATCGTCATGGCAGGCACACTTACGCTGCTCTTCCAGAAGTGGCTCTGGAAACGCCCCTGAAGGGGCGCGGGGCTGTGCTGAATTTGCGGCTACCGCCGCGCGGGCGCGACCAGCCACAACGAACCCGCAGCCCGCAACGCACAGAACCCCCACCCCGAACCCGGAACAGCCCTACCCCAGCGCCGACTTCACCGCATCAGCAAGCCGCCCAGCCACAGACCGAGCCTGATCAATATCCGCGGCCTCGACCATCACCCGAACCAAC
>JABFXD010000621.1 GCA_013361925.1 Streptomyces sp.
TACTTCGACCACACCCCGCAGAACATCGGCATGGACTTCCGCCGCCAGGCGATCACCATGCTGGAGTCGATGGGCATCTCGGTCGAGTTCTCCCACCACGAGGGCGCCCCCGGCCAGCAGGAGATCGACCTCCGCTACGCCGACGCGCTCTCCACGGCGGACAACATCATGACGTTCCGCCTGGTCATGAAGCAGGTCGCGCTGGAGCAGGGCGTGCAGGCCACGTTCATGCCGAAGCCGTTCTCGGAGCACCCGGGCTCGGGCATGCACACGCACCTCTCC
Source organism: Streptomyces sp. (assembly GCA_013361925.1). GTDB lineage: Bacteria > Actinomycetota > Actinomycetes > Streptomycetales > Streptomycetaceae > Streptomyces. The sequence goes on from JABFXD010000621.1 coordinate 283, forward strand.
CTCTTCGAGGGCGACCGCAACGCGTTCTACGAGTCGGGCTCGGAGTACCAGCTCTCCAAGGTCGGCCGCTCCTTCATCGCGGGCCTGCTGAAGCACTCCGCGGAGATCTCCGCGGTCACCAACCAGTGGGTCAACTCCTACAAGCGCATCTGGGGCGGCTCCGAGCGCACGGCCGGCGCCGGCGGCGAGGCCCCCTCGTACATCTGCTGGGGCCACAACAACCGCAGCGCCCTGGTCCGCGTCCCGATGTACAAGCCCGGCAAGACCGGCTCGGCCCGCATCGAGGTCCGCTCGATCGACTCCGGCGCCAACCCCTACCTGGCCTACGCCGTCCTCCTGGCGGCCGGCCTCAAGGGCATCGAGGAGGGCTACGAGCTCCCGCCGGGCGCCGAGGACGACGTCTGGGCCCTCTCCGACGCCGAGCGCCGCGCGATGGGCATCGAGCCCCTCCCGCAGAACCTCGGCGAGGCCCTGACCCTGATGGAACGCAGCGACCTGGTCGCCGAGACCCTCGGCGAGCACGTCTTCGACTTCTTCCTGCGCAACAAGCGCCAGGAGTGGGAGGAGTACCGCTCCGAGGTCACCGCGTTCGAGCTGCGGAAGAACCTGCCGGTGCTGTAAGCGCCTGTCGGCTACCCCTTCGCCAGTTGCGCCAGCACCTGGTGGAGGGGTTCCGTGGCCCTGCGCCGGTACTCCTGGATCGCCCAGCCGTTTCCGTCCGGGTCCTTGAAGTACATGAACGTGGCGCCGTCCTGGGGGCCGAAGGACTGCGGCTCGGTGACGTCCAGGCCGCGGGCGGTCAGCTCCTCGTACGCCGCCTTCGCGTCCGTCACGCACAGCTGCATGCCGTGGTACGTGCCCGGCTGCGGGGTGCCCGTGGGGATCTGGAGGCCGTCGACGAGCGCGATCGAACAGCCCGAGCCCGGCGGGGTCAGCTGGACGATCCGGACGCCCGGCATCACCTCGCCGTCGAGGTCCACGTGGAAACCGACCTTGTCCCGGTAGAACTCCTTGGCCCGGTCCACGTCGGTGACCGGCATCAGGATGACTTCGAGACTCATGTCCATGGCAAGGCTCCCTCAGGTGAAACGCCAACGCGTCTGGCTGAACGGCTCCCCCTTACCGAAGCCGAAAACCGTGCGCGGCGCTACCGAGAAGACCAGAGCGCTTCCCCCGCCGTGGTGGAAACTCCCCTCCCGGACCTCGAAGTGCCAGAACTCGCCGTACTTCGCCTCCCACCCGGCCGCCAGCGCCCGCAGCCGGGCGTCGTCGGTGACCCGGACCGCCTCGCCCTCCACGACCAGGTCGTACCCCTCGTTCCAGGTGCTCGTCCCGGTCGTCAGCACGACCTGCGGGTTCGCCGCGAGGTTCAGGGCCTTGCGCTCCTCGGCGCCCGTGCAGAAATGCAGGGCGCCGTCCGACCAGACCGCGGGCAGCGGGGTCACGTGCGGGCGCCCGTCCGGCCGTACCGTCGAGATCCAGAACAGTTCGGCCGACTCCAGCAGCGCGACCGCCCGCGGCCAGGGGGTCGCCGTGGCGGTCGGGTCGCTGTAGCGCCGGTCCAGTCGGGTCCGTGGTTCGTCGTGAGTCATACAGGGCAGACCCCGTTCCGGCCCGGAACTCATCGGCGCTTCCCTCCAGGTCTGCGGTTAGGCTCAAGGCCGTACGACCTTGATCCGACGGGAGGGCCGGGGATGACGGCGCCGGGGCGCAGGAGCAGTACCTTTTCGCGGCTGCTGCGGCACGGGTTCACCGATCCCTCCGCCGCCGAGCGGCTCCTCGACGGACCGGAGCTGAGCGGCGTACGCAATGACCCGGTGCTCCTGGAGGCCCTCGGCGCCACCGCCGACCCCGATCTCGCGCTGCACGGTCTCGTCCGGCTCCTGGAGGCGCAGACGGACCGGGAGCTGCTCGACACGGTCATAGCCGCCAAGCCGCTGCGCGACCGGCTGCTCGGGGTGCTCGGCGCCTCCGCCGCGCTCGGCGAGCACCTCGCCCGGCACGCCGGCGACTGGCAGGCGCTCGTGATGTACGAGCCGCGCGATCTGCACCCCGGCGTGGAGGAATTCGAACGCGGGCTCGCCGAGGCGACCGACCCCGTCTCCCTGCGCGTCGCCTACCGCCGCTGCCTGCTCTCCATCGCCGCCCGCGACGTGTGCGGCACCACCGACGTCGCCGAGACCGCCGCCGAGCTCGCCGACCTCGCCACCGCCACCCTGCGCGCCGCCCTCGCCATCGCCCGCGCCGCCGCCCCCGAGGACGCGGCGCTGTGCCGGCTCGCGGTCGTCGCGATGGGCAAGTGCGGTGGCCACGAGCTCAACTACGTCTCCGACGTGGACGTGATCTTCGTGGGGGAGGCGGTCGACGGGGCCGACGAGGGCAAGGCCCTGCGCGCCGCCACCCAGCTCGCCTCGCACATGATGCGGGTCTGCTCCGAGACCACCGTCGAGGGTTCCATCTGGCCCGTCGACGCCAACCTGCGCCCCGAGGGCCGCAACGGCCCGCTCGTGCGCACGCTCGCCTCCCACCTCGCCTACTACCAACGCTGGGCCAAGACCTGGGAGTTCCAGGCGCTGCTCAAGGCCCGGCCGGTCGCCGGGGACATCGAGCTGGGCGAGGAGTACATCGCCGCCCTCGAACCCCTCGTCTGGAAGGCCGCCGAGCGCGAGAACTTCGTCGCCGACGTGCAGAAGATGCGCCGCCGCGTCGTCGAGAACATCCCCGTCGCCGAGGTCGAGCGGGAGCTGAAGCTCGGGCCCGGCGGGCTCCGCGACGTCGAATTCGCCGTGCAGCTGCTCCAGTTGGTGCACGGCCGCGCCGACGCCTCGCTGCGCAGCGGCACCACCCTCGACGCCCTCCAGGCCCTCGCCGCCGGCGGCTACGTCGGCCGCGACGACACCGTCCAGCTCGACGACGCCTACCGCTTCCTGCGCTCCATGGAACACCGCATCCAGCTGTTCCGGCTGCGCCGCACCCACCTCGTCCCCGAGGACGAGGCCGACCTGCGCCGCATCGGCCGCTCCCTCGGCCTGCGCACCGACCCGGTCGCCGAGCTGAACCGCGAGTGGAAACGGCACACCAGCGTCGTACGGCGCCTGCACGAGAAGCTCTTCTACCGGCCACTGCTCGACGCCGTCGCCCAACTGGCGCCGGGAGAAGCCAGGTTGAGCCCGGAGGCGGCCCGCGAGCGGCTCGTCGCCCTCGGCTACGCCGACCCCGCCTCCGCCCTGCGCCACCTGGAGGCCCTCGCCTCCGGCGTCACCCGCAAGGCCGCGATCCAGCGAACCCTCCTGCCCGTCCTGCTGGGTTGGTTCGCCGACTCCGCCGACCCGGACGCCGGCCTGCTCAACTTCCGCAAGGTCTCGGACGCGTTGGGCAAGACCCCCTGGTATCTGCGGCTGCTCCGCGACGAGGGCGCCGCCGCCGAGAACCTCGCCCGCGTCCTGTCCGCCGGCCGCCTCGCCCCCGACCTGCTCATGCGCGCCCCCGAGGCGGTGGCGCTCCTCGGCGACGAGGAGGGGCTCGCGCCCCGCGACCGGGCCTCCCTGGAACCGGAGGTCCTCGCCGCGGTCAGCCGCGCGGACACCGCCGAGAAGGCCGTCACCGCGGCCCGCGGCGTACGCCGCCGCGAGCTGTTCCGCACCGCCGCCGCCGACATCATCGGCTCCTACGGCACCGAGACCCAGCCCGTCGAGGCCGACCAGGGCGCCCTCGTCGACCGCGTCGGCGGCGCCGTCTCCGACCTCAACGCGGCCACCCTCGCGGGCACCCTGCGCGCGGTCGTGCGCGACACCTGGGGCGACACCCTGCCGACCCGGTTCACCGTCATCGGCATGGGCCGCTTCGGCGGCCACGAACTCGGCTACGGCTCCGACGCCGACGTCCTGTTCGTCCACGAGCCGCGCAACGGCGTCCCCGAGCAGTCCGCCTCCGAGGCCGCGGGCAAGGTCGTCTCCGAGATGCGCCGGCTCCTCCAGATCCCGAGCGCCGACCCACCGCTGCTCATCGACGCGGACCTGCGCCCGGAGGGCAAGTCCGGGCCGCTGGTACGGACGTTGAAGTCGTACGAGGCCTATTACCGCCGCTGGTCCCTGGTCTGGGAGTCGCAGGCGCTGCTGCGGGCCGAAGTCGTCGCCGGTGACGAGGACTTGGGGC
>JABFXD010000335.1 GCA_013361925.1 Streptomyces sp.
CGCCAAGCTCGACCTCAACAACCGGGTGCAGATCGCCCTCCTCGCCTACGACGCGGGACTTCTGGAGGAACCGGGGGAGGACGGGCACTAGGGCCTGTCCGGCGGATCATGCCGCAGACGCGGGCTCTGGCACGTCGGCCTGCCGCTCACCGGCGCCTCATGGCGTACCGCGTCTTCCCCGCGACCTGATCCGCCGGACAGGCGCCAGCGGGCACTCGCGGGCGCTGCCGAGCGTTGTGGGGGCAACGGGAGGCGGTGAGAGCTCCCGGGCGTTGTGGGGGCGACGAGGGGGATCGGGATGACCGAAGTGATCGACCTGGGGGAGTACGGGGCGGCGTTCCGCACGGACCCGCATCCGGTGTACGCGCGACTGCGCGCCCGTGGACCGGTGCACCGGGTCCGGCTGCCGGTGCCCGACGCCCACCACGAGACCTGGCTGATCGTGGGGTACGAGGAGGCGCGCGCGGCGCTCACCGACCCGCGCCTGTCCAAGGACGGCCGCAGGATCGGCTTGACGTTCCTCGACGAGGAGCTGATCGGCAGGTACCTCCTGGTCGCCGACCCGCCCCAGCACACCCGGCTGCGCTCCCTGGTCTCCCGCGCCTTCACCGTGCGCCGCGTCGAGGAACTCCGGCCCAGGATCCGGCAGATCACCGACGACCTGCTGGACGCGATGCTGCCGCAGGGCCGCGCGGACCTGGTGGAAGCGCTGGCCCACCCACTGCCCCTGACCGTCATCTGCGAACTCCTGGGCGTCCCCGAGATGGACCGCACGGAGTTCCGGAAGATCACCAGCGAGGCCGTCGCCCCCACCAGCGCCGAGAGCGAGTACGACGCGTTCGTCCGGCTCGCCGAGTACCTCACCGAGCTCATCGCGGCCAAGACCTCCGCAGGACCCGGCGGCGACCTGCTCGGCGACCTCATCCGCACCACCGCCGAGGACGGCGACCGCCTCTCCCCGGAGGAACTGCGGGGCATGGCCTTCATCCTGCTGATCGCGGGCCATGAGACCACGGTCAACCTGATCACCAGCGCGGTGTACGCCCTGCTCACCCACCCGGACCAACTCGCCGCCCTGCGCGCCGACATGAGCCTGCTCGACGGCGCCGTCGAGGAGACCCTGCGCTGGGAGGGCCCGGTGGAGAATGCCACGTTCCGGTTCGCCGCCGAGCCCCTGGAGATCGGCGGGGCGCGGATGGCGCGCGGCGACGCGGTGATGGTCGGCCTCACCGCCGCCGACCGCGACGGAGCGCGCTACCCCGCCCCCGACCGCTTCGACATCCGCCGCGACACCCGGGGCCACCTCGCCTTCGGCCACGGCATCCACTACTGCCTGGGCGCCCCACTGGCCCGCCTGGAGGCCCGTACGGCGATCCGCACGCTGCTGGAGCGAGCACCGGAACTCGCCCTCGACGGCCCCACCGGCGAGTGGCTGCCGGGGATGCTGATGCGGGGGATGCGGAGCCTTCCGGTGCGATGGTGACCGGGAGTGGGGGCTCCGTCAGCCGCCCCGTGCCCTGTCAGCCCCGTGCCCTGTCAGCCCGTGCCCTGTCAGCCCAGTGTCCCGTCAGCCCAGTACCTCCCCCAGCCGCACCGGCCGCCGCTCCCGCCGTGACACCTCGCACGCCTCGGCGATCCGCAGCGCCTGCAACGCCTCGCGCCCGTCGCAGGGGTTGGCGCGCTCACCCCGCACCACCTCGACGAACGCGTTGAGTTCGGCCTCGTAGGCCGGTCCGAACCGCTCCAGGAACCCTTCCCACGGCTTGTCGGCGGCCGGGGGACCCGTCGGCTCGGTGGACGCGATCGGGGTGCGGTCGTCGAGGCCGACCACGATCTGGTCGAGCTCCCCGGCGAGTTCCATGCGGACGTCGTAGCCCGCCCCGTTCAGCCGGGTCGCCGTCGCCGTGGCGAGCGTGCCGTCGTCGAGGGTGAGGACGGCCGCGGCCGTGTCGACGTCGCCCGCCGCGCGGAACATCGCGGGCCCCGCGTCGGACCCGGCCGCGTACACGTCCACGATCTCCCGCCCGGTCACCCAGCGCAGCATGTCGAAGTCGTGGATCAGGGTGTCCCGGTACAGCCCGCCGGACAGCGGCAGCCAGGCGGCCGGCGGCGGCTCCTGGTCGGAGGTGAGCGCCCGTACGGTGTGCAGCCGCCCGAGCCGTCCCGATCGCACCGCGTCGCGCGCGCCCGCGTAGCCCGTGTCGAAGCGGCGCTGGAAGCCCATCTGGAGGACCGTCCCGGCCGTCTCGACCTCGTCGATGGCCTGCAGCGTGCCGGGCAGGTCGAGCGCTATCGGCTTCTCGCAGAAGACCGGGAGCCCCGAGCGCGCTGCCCGACCGATCAGTTCGGCGTGCGCCGACGTCGCCGTGGTGATCACCACGGCGTCCACGCCCCACTGGAAGATCTCGTCGACTCCGGGGGCGGCCGTCTCCCCTAAGCGGTGTGCCAGCTCCTGTGCCCGTGTGCCGTCGGCGTCCGTGAGGATCAAGGACCCGACGTCGCGATGACGGCTGAGCGTCCTCGCGTGAATGGTGCCGATCCGGCCGGTACCGATGACCCCGATGCGCATGTGAACAAAGTGTGGTCGCGGACCCCCCGCTGTCAATGCATATGTCCGGACAATCGAACTACACAACTTCCCGTCAACCGGCCACGCGGCTACGCTCGGCCCGTGCCGAAACCAGATGTGGACCCGACCGTGACACTCGACCTCAGCGTGGACCGAAGCAGCCCGGTGCCGTTGTACTTCCAGCTGTCCCAGCAGCTGGAGGCCGCGATCGAGCACGGAACGCTCACCCCCGGCAGTCTGCTCGGCAACGAGATCGAACTCGCCGCGCGCCTCGGCCTGTCCCGGCCGACCGTCCGCCAGGCCATCCAGTCGCTCGTCGACAAGGGCCTGCTCGTCCGCCGCCGCGGGGTCGGCACTCAGGTCGTGCACAGCCAGGTCAAGCGCCCACTGGAGCTCAGCAGCCTCTACGACGACCTGGAGACGGCCGGACAGCGCCCGGCGACCAAGGTCGTCGTCAACACCCTCGTCCCGGCCTCCGCCGAGGTCGCGGCCGCCCTCGGTGTGGCCGAGGACAGCGACGTGCACCGCATCGAGCGGCTGCGCCTGGCACACGGCGAGCCGATGGCGTACCTGTGCAACTTCATCCCGCCCGGCCTGCTCGACCTGGACACCGCCCAGCTGGAGGCCACCGGCCTGTACCGGCTGATGCGCTCCGCGGGGATCACCCTGCACAGCGCCCGCCAGTCCATCGGCGCCCGCGCCGCGACCACCGCCGAGGCGGAGCGGCTCGCCGAGGAGACGGGCGCGCCGCTGCTCACCATGCAGCGGGTGACCTTCGACGACACCGGCCGCGCCGTCGAGTTCGGCACGCACACGTACCGGCCGACCCGCTACTCCTTCGAGTTCCAGCTGCTCGTGCGCCCCTAGGGAACCGCCGGGGAGGCCCTCACCCGGCGCCACAGGCCCGCTTGAACCGGGTCGACTTGGTCGCAATGTCCGGACAAAGTGACCGACCTGAACCTCGTCTATGTTTCCCCGTACGGCACCCGTACCGACGGTGAGGCAGAATCGAGGCCGATGAGCACCTACGGCAACTTCAGCGCCCCGATCGGCTCCCGCCGCGCCCCGGCCCTGCGCACGGTCGGCACCCGCGAGCGCCGCTCACACCTGACCGCACCCCGCGTGCCCACGGTGGGCATCGACATCGGCGGCACCAAGGTGATGGCGGGAGTCGTCGACGCCGACGGCAACATCCTGGAGAAGCTCCGGACCGAGACCCCGGACAAGTCCAAGAGCCCGAAGGTCGTCGAGGACACCATCTGCGAGCTGGTCCTGGACCTCTCCGACCGGCACGACGTGCACGCGGTCGGCATCGGCGCGGCCGGCTGGGTCGACGCCGACCGCAACCGCGTCCTGTTCGCCCCGCACCTGTCCTGGCGCAACGAACCGCTGCGCGACCGCCTCGCGGACCGCCTCGCCGTGCCCGTCCTGGTCGACAACGACGCCAACGCCGCGGCCTGGGCCGAGTGGCGCTTCGGCGCGGGCCGGGACGAGGACCACCTCGTCATGATCACGCTGGGCACCGGCATCGGCGGCGCGATCCTGGAGGACGGCCAGGTCAAGCGCGGCAAGTACGGCGTCGCGGGCGAGTTCGGCCATATGCAGGTCGTCCCCGGCGGCCACCGCTGCCCGTGCGGCAACCGCGGCTGCTGGGAGCAGTACAGCTCCGGCAACGCGCTGGTGCGCGAGGCCAAGGAACTCGCCGCCGCCGACTCGCCGGTGGCGTACGGGATCATCGAGCACGTCAAGGGCCAGATCGGCGACATCACCGGCCCGATGATCACGGAGCTGGCCCGCGAGGGCGACGCGATGTGCATCGAGCTGCTCCAGGACATCGGCCAGTGGCTCGGCGTCGGCATCGCCAACCT
>JABFXD010000676.1 GCA_013361925.1 Streptomyces sp.
TGCGCGTCGACAGTGTGCGGGCGGCCGATGCCGCGGGGTCGGGGCATCCGACGTCGTCGATGTCCGCCGCCGATCTGATGGCCGTACTCCTCGCCCATCACCTCCGCTACGACTTCGACCGCCCCGCCCACCCCGGCAACGACCGTTTCGTCCTCTCCAAGGGACACGCCTCGCCGCTGCTGTACGCCGCCTACAAGGCCGTCGGCGCCATCGACGACGACGAGCTGCTCACCTTCCGGAAGTCGGGCAGCCGACTGGAGGGGCACCCCACGCCGCGGCGGCTGCCGTGGGTGGAGACCGCCACCGGGTCGCTGGGGCAGGGCCTGCCGGTCGGCGTCGGCATCGCGCTGGCCGGCAAGCGGCTGGAGCGCACCGGATACCGGGTGTGGGTGCTGTGCGGCGACAGCGAGCTCGCCGAGGGCTCGGTGTGGGAGGCCGCCGAGCACGCCGCCTACGAACACCTCGACAACCTCACCGCGATCATCGACGTCAACCGGCTCGGCCAGCGCGGCCCCACCCGGCACGGCCACGACCTGGACGCCTACGCCCGCCGCTTCCAGGCCTTCGGCTGGCACACGGTGGAGGTCGACGGACACGACGTGGACGCCGTGGACCGGGCGTACGGCGAGGCCCTGTCCACCACCGGACAGCCCACCGCGATCCTCGCCCGCACCCTCAAGGGCAAGGGCGTCGAGGCCGTCCAGGACCGCGAGGGCCTGCACGGCAAGCCGCTGCCCGACGCCGACGAGGCGATCGCCGAACTCGGCGGCCCGCGCGACCTGCGGATCCGCGTGCAGGAGCCGCCCGCCGCCCGCATGCTGCACGCCGTACGCGCCGGACACCTCGACCTGCCCACCTGGGACCTCGGGGACGAGATCGCCACGCGTGACGCCTACGGGCACGCCCTCGCCGCCCTCGGCACCGCCCGCGGCGACGTGGTGGCGCTGGACGGCGAGGTCGGTGACTCCACGCGCGCCGAGCTCTTCGCCAAGGAACATCCCGACCGCTACGTCGAGTGCTACATCGCCGAACAGCAGATGGTCGCCGCGGCGGTGGGACTGGCCGCGCGGGGCTTCGTGCCGTACGCCGCCACCTTCGCCGCCTTCCTCACCCGGGCCCACGATTTCGTCCGCATGGCGTCCATCAGCGGCGCCGGCGTCAACCTCGTCGGCTCGCACGCGGGCGTCGCCATCGGGCAGGACGGGCCCTCGCAGATGGGGTTGGAGGACCTGGCGATGATGCGGGCCGTGCACGGCTCGACCGTGCTGTACCCCTGCGACGCGCACCAGACCGCGCACCTCGTCGCGGCCATGGCCGGCCTCGACGGCATCCGCTATCTGCGCACCTCGCGCGGCAAGAGCCCGGTGATCTACGGCCCCGACGAGGAGTTCCCGGTCGGCGGCAGCAAGGTGCTGCGCTCCTCGGACCAGGACCGGCTCACCGTCGTCGCCGCGGGCGTGACCGTGCACGAGGCGCTGGCCGCCGCCGACACCCTGGCCGAGGACGGCATCCGGATCCGGGTGATCGACCTGTACTCCGTCAAGCCCGTCGACCGGCTCACCCTGCGCCGGGCCGCCGAGGAGACCGGCTGTCTGGTGACGGTCGAGGACCACCACGAGGAGGGCGGCCTCGGTGACGCCGTCCTGGACGCGTTCGTGGACGGGCGGCCCGTGCCCCGGCTCGTACGTCTCGGTGTGCGGACCATGCCCGGCTCGGCCTCCCCCGAGGAGCAGCTCCACCTCGTCGGTATCGACGCCGCCGGTATCGCGGCGGCCGGAAAGCTGCTGGTGGAGGAGGCGATCGTGCGGTGACGGACGATGTGCGCAGGGTGCGGGCCGGACGCCGCACGGTCGAGGTGCACCGGCCCGACAAGGTGCTCTTCCCGGGGAGCGGGGAGACGAAGGAGTACACCAAGGGCGATCTCGCCGACTACTACCGGGCCGTCGCCCCCTTCATGCTGCCGCACCTGCGCGGCCGCCCCCTGATGCTGGAACGGCACCCGGACGGTGTCGACGGCCCCCGGTTCATGCAGAAGAACACCCCGGAGAGCTATCCGGACTGGGTCACCCGCGTCGAGGTGCCCAAGGAGGGCGGCACCGTCCGCCACACCGTGTGCGACGACTCCGCCACCCTCCTCCACCTCGCCGACCAGGCCTGTCTGACCCTGCACCGCTGGCTGTCCCGGGTCGGACGCCTGGAGCGGCCCGACCGGATGGTCTTCGACCTCGACCCCTCCGACGAGGGCGACGACTTCGCCCCGGTGCGCTCGGCGGCGGAGCTGCTCGGGGAACTGCTCGACGAGCTGAGGCTGCCGTCCGCGCTGATGACCACCGGCTCGCGCGGACTGCACGTCGTCGTCCCGGTCAACGGCCACGACGACTTCGACGAGGTGCGCGCGTTCGCGAAGGACGTCGCCGACCTCCTCGTCGCCGGGCACCCCGACCGGTTCACCACCGCCGCCCGCAAGAAGGACCGCGGCGACCGCCTCTACCTCGACATCCAGCGCAACGCCTACGCCCAGACCGCGGTCGCCCCCTACACGGTCCGCGCCAGGCCCGGCGCCCCCGTGGCCACCCCGATGTCCTGGAGCCAGCTGGACGACCCGGGCCTCGACGCGCGCCGCTGGACCATCGAGGACGCCGTGGACCAGGCCCGCACCAACCCCTGGGCCGGTGTGATGGGCAGGGGCCGTGCCCTCGGACCGGCCCGGCGCAGGCTCAACGCGATGCGTGGCTGACCGGACGTCCAGGGCGATCTCCTCGACATCCGCGCACCTTGGTCACATCGGCGCACCGCAAAGGTTTGGTCCGCGGACATGAGGCCACCCGGAGCGGGAGGTGGCCATGTCGAACACAAAAAACACATCAGACACGCAGAACTCACAACAAACCCCCAAGCGGGCGGAAAGCGACACGGCGGATGACCGGCCGAGCCCCATGCAGGTGCTGCGCGAGGCGCGCACCCAGCTCGCGGAGCTGACCGGCATGGCCGCCGAGACGGTGTCGTCCTTCGAGCAGACGGAGGACGGCTGGTCGCTGGAGATCGAGGTCCTCGAACTCGCCCGCGTGCCCGACACGATGAGCCTGATGGCGAGCTACCAGGTCGACCTCGACCCGGAAGGGCAGCTCACGGGCTACCGGCGCGTCCGCCGCTACGAACGCGGGCGCTCCGACGCACACAGGCCGGGCGGCCGCTAGGCCGCCGTCCCGGTCATCCATCCGAAACGGCAGAGAAGGAGGCGCGGTCGGCATGACCGTTGTCCCGGCACAGCAGAGCGGCGGCGGAGGTGGCTCCAGTGGCCTCTACGACGTTCTGGAACTAGTCCTCGACAGGGGTCTCGTCATCGACGCGTTCGTGCGGGTCTCCCTGGTCGGTATCGAGATCCTCAAGATCGACGTCCGGGTCGTGGTGGCCAGCGTGGACACCTACCTGCGCTTCGCCGAGGCGTGCAACCGCCTCGACCTCGAAGCCGGGCCGCGCAAGAACCCCGGCCTTCCCGACCTCGTCGGCGAGATGACCGAGTCCGGCGCCCGCGGCAAGTCCAAGGGCGCACTGTCCGGCGCCGCCCAGACCATCTCCGACGCCTTCAAGCAGGCGCGCGAGGAGGGCGAGAGCGAGCCGCAGCAGCGGCCGCGCGCCCGTAAGTCGACGGCCTCCCGCAGGAAGGAGGAGCAGGAGTGAGTACGTATGTGTACGGCATCATCGACGGCTCCCGGTCCTCGCTGCCCGAGGACATGGGCGGCGTCGGCGACCCGCAGCTGCCCGTGCGCATCCTGAAGGAGGGCGGCCTGGCGGCCGTCGTCAGCGACGCGCCCGAGGGGCTGCGGCCCAAGCGCAAGGACCTGCTGGCCCACCAGAACGTGCTCGCCGAGGCCGGCGCGGGCGGCTGTGTGCTGCCCATGCGGTTCGGCAGCGTGGCGCCCGACGACGAGACCGTCACCAGCGTGCTCGCCGAGCGGGCCGAGCACTACCGGGAACGCCTGCGGGCCCTGGACGGCAAGGTCGAGTACAACGTCAAGGCCACCCATGACGAGGAGGCCGTGCTGCACCGCGTGATGGCGGAGAACCCCGAGCTGCGGTCCCTGACCGAGGCCAACCGGCAGGCGGGCGGCGGCAGTTACGAGGAGAAGCTGCGGCTCGGCGAGATGGTGGTCGCCGCCGTCAAGGCCCGCGAGGCCGAGGACGCCGCCGAGGTGCAGCAGGGCCTGGAGACGAGCGCCGCGGCGGTCAGCGCCGGGCCCGAATCCAGCGGCTGGATCGCCAATGTGTCGTTCCTGGTGGAGCGCGACGCGGCCGAGGCGTTCCTCGCCTCGGTCGAGCAGGTCCGCAAGAGCCATCCCCACCTCGAACTGCGCGTCAACGGTCCGCTGCCGCCGTACAGCTTCGTCGAGCCCGGCCCCGCCGAGCCCGCCGGCAGTACGGCCGGTGCCGAGAGTTCCGGGGAGTGAGGTGAGGACGTGGGCCTCATCGGAGAGGTGCTCCTGCTGCCGTTCGCGCCCGTGCGCGGCAGCGCCTGGGTCGTCAGACAGGTGCTGAGCGAGGCGGAGCGCATCTACTACGACCCGGCCACCGTACGGGCCGAACTCGCCCGGCTGGAAGAGCGGTTGGAGGCGGGCGAGATCGACGAGGAGGAGTTCGACCGGCAGGAGGACGAGCTCCTCGACCGGCTGGAGACGGGCCTGAACCCAGGCGCGGGAACCGACGACTGGACGAGTTGATGAACCGAGTGGGACTGGGCCTCGCGGTAGGGGCCGGATACGTCCTAGGGCGTACCAAGAAGCTGAAGATGGCCGTCGCCGTCGGCACCCTGGTCGCGGGCAAGCGCATGCAGCTGAGCCCGCGGGCACTCGCCGACCTGGTCTCCGGGCAGCTGCGGAACAACCCGCAGTTCAAGGAGATCGGCGACCAGCTGCGGCAGGACCTGCGCGGCGTCGGCAAGGCGGCCTCCGGTGCCATGGTCGAGCGCCAGATCGACGCCCTCGCGGGCCGGCTGCACGGCCGCACCGCCGAGGTGCGCGACCAGATAGCCGGCGTAGTGCCGGACACCTCGGACCTGGGCTTCGACAGCGACGAGGAGTCCGACGAGTACGACGACGAGGACAGGGAGAACGACGAGGCCAGGGACGACGAGAACGACGACGACGAGGCCAGGGACGACGACGGGAACGGCGACGACGAGGCCAGGGACGACGACGGGAACGGCGACGACGAGGCCAGGGACGACGACGGGAACGGCGACGAGCCCGAGGCCGAGCGTGAGGAGTCCGGGCCGCCGCGGAAGAAGGCGCCGGCCAAGAAGACCGCCGCGAAGAAGACGGCGGCCAAGACGGCGCCTGCGAAGAAGAGCGCCCAGAAGGCTCCCGCCAAGAAGACCGCGGCGAAGAAGACCGCGGCGAAGAAGACATCCGCGAGGAAGACGGCGGCCAAGAAGACCGCCGGCGCGGGCGGTGCCGCCCGCGGTGCCCGCTCGCGCGTGTCGAAGGGAGGCGGTGACCGATGACCGACACCGTCGGATCCGCGGGCTCCGCCGCGCGCGGCGCCACCAAGGGGAGCCCGCTCGGCGGGGTCGCCCAGAGTGAGGCCGTCGACCGGCTCAAGGCCGAGGTGCAGGAGTACCTCGCCGCCCAGGCCCAGCGCCTGCTGATCGGCGCCGGGCGCAAGCTGGGCGAGACCACCGTGAAACTGAACGACATCGCCGAGGGCAACAGCCCCGGCTTCACCAAGCTCGCCCTGGACGGCGGTCGCAAGCTCGCCGAGGGCAAGGGCCCGCTGCGCTCCGCCCTGGAGGTGGGCGCCTCCCGCGCCAAGGAGAACGTCATGGGCGCACTGAAGAACCTGGGGGGCGGCAAGGGCGGCCGCAAGGGCGGCTCGGGCAAGAAGCCCACCGTGATCATGGAGTACGTCGATGTCGGCGTCCCCCTGCGCACGGCCTACGACCAGTGGACGCAGTTCCAGGACTTCTCCACCTTCGCCAAGGGCGTGAAGAGCGCGAACCGCGCCGACGACACGACCTCCGACTGGCAGCTGAAGGTCTTCTGGTCCAACCGCAGCTGGAAGGCGCACACCACCGAGCAGATCCCCGACGACCGCATCGCCTGGACGTCGGAGGGCGCCAAGGGCACCACGAAGGGCGTCGTCTCCTTCCACGAGCTCGCCGAGAGCCTGACCCGTGTGCTGCTGGTCATCGAGTACTACCCGACGGGCCTGTTCGAGAAGACCGGCAACATCTGGCGCGCCCAGGGCCGCCGGGCCCGCCTCGACCTCAAGAACTACGTCCGCTTCGTCACCCTCAAGGGCGAGGCCGAGGACGGCTGGCGCGGCGAGATCCGCGACGGAGAGGTCGTCCGCAGCCACGAGGACGCGGTGGCCGAGGAAGAGGAGGACCAGGAGCCCGAGGAGGCGTACGAGGGCGAGGAAGAGGAAGCTGAGGAGGAGGGCCCCGACGCCGAGGAGGACGGCAGGGAGGAGCCCGAGGACGAGTACGAGGAGGAAGAGGAAGAGGCGGAGGAAGAGCCGGAGGACGGCTACGAGGACGAGGCCGAGGATGAGGCCGAACCCGCGGAGGACGAGGAGTACGAGTACGCCGAGGGCGGGAGCCGTCGATGACGACCGCCGGCCGACTGCCCGAGCCCTATGGCCGTGACGGCGGCGCGAACCTCGCCGACATCCTGGAGCGGGTGCTCGACAAGGGCATCGTCATCGCCGGCGACATCCGGATCAACCTGCTCGACATCGAACTCCTGACCATCAAGCTGCGGCTCATCGTCGCCTCCGTCGACAAGGCGAAGGAGATGGGCATCGACTGGTGGGAGGACGACCCCGCGTTGTCCTCCGGCGCCCGCCGCAAGGAACTCGCCCGGGAGAACGCCGAGTTGCGCGAGCGGATCGCGCAACTCGAGCCCGGGCGGGCCGAGGAGAAGGAGGCCTGATGACCGGACTGCGGTATGTGTACGCCGTCTGCCGCCCCTTCGGCACGCCGTTGCAGGCCCAGTTGACGGGCGTGGCCGGTGATCCGCCCAGACTGCTCGCCCACCACGGCCTCGTCGCCGTCGTCAGCCATGTGCCGGAGCGGGACTTCGCGGAGGAGCCGCTCCGCTCCCGTCTGGAGGACCTGGACTGGCTGACCGCGACGGCCCGGGCCCACCAGGGCGTGATCGACGCCCTCACGGTGGTCACCACCCCGCTGCCGCTCCGGCTCGCCACCGTCTTCCGCGACGACAGCGGCGTCCGCACCATGCTCCAGGCCAGGGAGGCCGACTTCCGGCGCACCCTCGACCGGCTGGAGGGACGCGTGGAATGGGGGGTCAAGCTGTACGCCGACGCCCCGCCCGCGGACACCGGGGCGCCGGCCGCCAAGGCGGCGACGGGCCGGGACTATCTGCGGCAGCGCCGGGCCGGGGTGCGCGCGCACGAGGAGCAGTGGCAGCGGGCCGAGGAATTCGCGAACCGGCTGCACGAAACCCTGTCCGCCGTCGCCGAGGATTCCCGGCTGCATCCCCCGCAGAACGCGACACTCTCCGGCGCCGCGGGTCGCAACGTACTGAATGCCGCTTATCTGGTGCCGCGGTCCAGGTCCGAGGAATTCGTGGAACTCGTCGACCGGACGAAGGACGAGACAACTGATTTCCGCGTGGAACTCACCGGCCCATGGGCCGCCTATTCCTTTGCGGGGGAGAAACCTTGACCGTCGTCGAACGCCGAGAGGTCGCCCTGGTGGACCTCCTCGACCGGCTGCTGGCCGGCGGGGTCGTCATCACGGGCGACATCACCCTGCGCATCGCGGACGTCGACCTCGTCCGTATCGACCTCAACGCCCTGATCAGCTCCGTGAACGAGAACGTTCCCGCTCCGTGGGGAGAGTGAGTCGACGTGACCCGTGCCCGCAACCGGCTCGACCTCGAACCGGACACCGTCGAACGTGACCTCGTCAAACTCGTACTGACCGTCGTCGAGCTGCTGCGCCAGCTCATGGAACGCCAGGCGCTGCGCCGCTTCGACGACGGCGGACTGACCGAGGAGCAGGAGGAACGCATCGGGCTCACCCTGATGCTGCTGGACGAGCGCATGACCGAGCTGCGTGAGCGCTACGGACTGCGGCCCGAGGACCTGAATCTGGACCTCGGGCCGCTGGGACCGTTGTTGCCCCGGGACTAACTCACCACCTGTACCAGCGACCCCGGCCTCCGCCTGCGGTTGTGCCCCGCATCAGGAATCCCAGCAGCCAGAGAACCAGTACCGCGAGCGCAATCCACCAGAGAATCTTCACCGCGAATCCGGCACCGAACAGAATCAGTACCAGAAGCAGTACCAGAAGGATGGCAACCATAATGTGAACCTCCTGCATTCCGGGTTTCCCGGAAATGGAGATTCAGGCGCCCTTTCGGCACAGAATTTCCCCGTGCAGCACACTGAACCAGCCGTCCTCCTGCCGGCCCCATTCCCGCCAGGCGTCCGCGATCGCCCCCAGTTGCTCCGGCGTCGCGTGGCCGCCCGCGACGGCCCGGTCCGCGTACGCGGACGCCACGGTGCGGTCGGCCCACAGGCCGCTCCACCACGCCCGCTCCTCGGCGGTGGCGTAGGTCCAGGTGCCCGAGGTCGCCGTGATGTCCGTCAGGCCGGCCCGCAGCGCCCATGACTTCAGCCGGCGCCCGGCGTCCGGCTCACCGCCGTTGGCGCGGGCCACCCGCTGGTACAGGTCCTGCCAGTCGTCCATGCCCGGGGACGCCGGGTACCAGGTCATGGCCGCGTAGTCCGAGTCGCGGACCGCGATGAACCCGCCCGGTCTGGTCACCCGCTTCATCTCGCGCAGCGCCTGCACCGGGTCGCCGACGTGTTGCAGCACCTGGTGGGCGTGGACCACGCAGAACGTGTCGTCCGGCCAGTCCAGGGCGTGTACGTCGGCGACCGCGAAGTCCACGTTGGTCAGACCGCGTCCGGCGGCCGTGGCGCGGGCCTGGTCCAGGATCCCGGAGGCGTGGTCGGCGCCGGTGACGTGGCCGTCGGGGACCAGTTCCGCCAGGTCGGCGGTAATGGTGCCCGGGCCGCAGCCGATGTCCAGGATCTTCATGTGGGGCTTCAGCGAACCGAGCAGATACGCCGCGGAGTTGGCGGCGGTGCGCCAGGTGTGCGAGCGCAGCACCGACTCATGGTGCCCGTGCGTGTAGACGGCGGTCTCCTGCGGTTTCGACATGGCTGAACTCCCCTGTTCCGGCCTGCTTCCGAGGCTTCCTCGGTATGCGTCACCGTACGCGCGCATGTCGAATGATGAGACCTGCGTTTTGCTATGTGGACTGACGGGTGATCAGTTCCCGGGCAGGGGGCGGTACACCGTGAGCGCCTCGGGCAGCTTCTCCAGCGTCACCTCGCCCGCCACCTCGGTGACCTCGCCGTCGTAGGCGAGGAGCGTGCCCGGGGCCACGCCCGCCAGGCGCAGCCGGCCCACCTGGACGGCCGCGTGGGCGGGGGAGCGGGTCAGCGGCCCGGCGAGGGCGGCGGCCAGCAGCCGGGTCGCGGGACGCCGGCCACCGTGCACGACGCGTACGTCGAGCTGTCCGTCCGCGAGGTCGAGCCGGCGGCCCGGGGCCAGGCCCATCCGGTGATAGGTGCCGTTGCCGACGAACAGCAGCCACAGCGGACGGGCCCGGCCGCGGAACTCGGCCTCCAGCGGATGCCCGTCGGTGCGCAGCACCCGCAGCGCCGCGAGCACCCCGGCCGGCCAGCCGCCGATCCGGCGCGACCAGCGGTCCCGCACCCGCACCAGCTCGGGATACACACCCAGACTGCACGTGTTGAGGAAGATGCCCCGCGTCCCGCCGCAGTCGAATCGGCCCACGTCCACCCGTACCGCCTCGCCCTGCGCAACGGCCCGGCTCACCGCCCGGACGTCCTCCACGCCCAGGTCGTAGGCGAAGTGGTTCAGGGTGCCGCCGGGCAGCACCGCCAGGGGCAGATCGTGGCGCAGGGCCACCTCGGCGGCGGCGTTCACCGTGCCGTCGCCGCCGCACACACCGAGCACGCGCGCGTGGGTCGCCGCCTTCTCCAACTCGCCCCGGATGTCCTCCGGTCGGCACTCGACCAGCTCCGCCCGCGGCAGCGCGTTCTGCAGGGCGCGCACCCGGTCCGAGGTGCCCGCGGCGCTGTTCGCCACGACCACCAGGCCCTCGCCCTCGGGCAGCGCCGGCACCTCGGCGCGCGGCCGGGGCGGTGTGCCGATCTGGGCGCGGGTCGGCACCATGCCCCGTACGGCGAACGCGGCGCCCGCCCCCAGCAGGGCGCCGGCCAGCACATCGCTCGGGAAGTGCGCACCGGTGTAGACCCGGGACAGCGCCACCGACCAGGCGATCGGCCCCACCGCCGCGCCCCAGGCCGGCGACTCCAGGGCGACGCCGGTGGCGAACGCGGCGGCCGAGGCGGAGTGCCCGGACGGGAACGACGTGGTGATGGGCTGCCGCTTCAGCTGCCGCACCAGCGGCACCGGGTCGAGGACGGGCCGCGGACGCCGTACCGACCGCTTGCCCAGGGTGTTGACCGTCAGTGAGGCGAGGGTCAGCGAGGCGAGACCGCGGGCGGCGGCCCGGCGGGCACGCGGGGTGCGGCTCGCCGCCATCGCGGCGGCCGTCGCGAACCACAGCACACCGTGGTTCGCGCTCCGGCTCAGCCGCGGCAGCACCGGTTCGGCCAGCGGCCAGTTCCGTTCGGCGGCGAACTCGAAGAGCCGGCAGTCGAGGGCCAGCAGCGTGTCGCGCACGGGGTGCCGACCGGGCTTCGGGGCGGTGAGGTCCACGTCAGGCGTCATGCCGTGGCGGGTACCCTGAAGTGGCCGTTTCTTGTCCGGGGCGGTCACCACACCGGAGGCTCACCGCATGCGACTGCTCCTCGTCCGCCACGGCCAGACCCCGTCCAACGTCGACTTCCTGCTCGACACGGCGGTACCCGGGCCCGGCCTGACCTCCCTCGGTGAACGACAGGCGGCGGCCCTGCCCGCGGCGCTCGCCGACGAGGACATCGAGGCCCTCTACGCCTCCACCCTCGTCCGCACCCAGCTCACCGCCGCCCCGCTGGCCGCCGCCCGCGGCCTCGACGTCCTCGTCCGCGACGGCATCCGGGAGATCGCCGCCGGGGACCTGGAGATGCTGGACGGCCACTCGCAGGCCGGGCACACCTACATGGAGACGATCTTCGCCTGGTCGGCCGGAGACATCGCGCGGCGCATGCCGGGCGGCGAGAGCGGCGCCGAGGCTCTCGCCCGGTACGACGCGGTGATCGCCGAGGCCGCCGGCAGCGGCGCCGCGACCGTCGCCCTGGTCAGCCACGGCGCCGCGATCCGCATGTGGACCTCGGCCCGCGCCGACAACGTGGACGTCGCCTTCGCCGCCGCCCGCCCCCTCGACAACACCGGCGTGGTCATCCTGGAGGGCTCCCCCTCCGACGGCTGGAAGGCCCTGACCTGGGCGGGCGCCGTCGTGGGCGGCACCGGCCCGGCCGACGAGGGCGGACCCGCGGGCAGGCCCCTCGACGAGGTCGAGTAGCCGGACGGCGATCCGCGGCGAGGCCGGATAACGGTTTGCCCGGCGCGCGCCCCGACCCGCACAATGCGGCCTCATGGGACATCTGGAAGCCGCGCACCTCGAGTACTACCTCCCTGACGGGAGGGCGTTGCTCGGCGACGTGTCCTTCCGGGTGGGCGAAGGGGCCGCCATGGCCCTCGTCGGACCCAACGGCGCCGGCAAGACCACCCTGCTCCGCCTGATCTCCGGCGAGCTGAAGCCGCACGGCGGGACCGTCACCGTCACCGGCGGCCTCGGTGTGATGCGTCAGTTCGTGGGCTCCGTACGCGACGAGACGACCGTACGGGACCTGCTCGTGTCGGTGTCCTCGCCGCGGATCCAGGAAGTCGCGAAGGCCGTCGACCGGGCCGAGCACGCGATCATGACCGTCGACGACGAGGCCGCGCAGATGCAGTACGCGCAGGCCCTCTCCGACTGGGCCGAGGCGCACGGGTACGAGGCCGAGACGCTGTGGGACATGTGCACCACGGCCGCGCTCGGGGTGCCGTACGACAAGGCGCAGTTCCGGGAGGTGCGCACCCTCTCCGGCGGTGAGCAGAAGCGGCTGGTCCTGGAGGCGCTCTTCCGCGGCACCGACGAGGTGCTCCTGCTCGACGAGCCGGACAACTACCTCGACGTGCCCGGCAAGCGCTGGCTGGAGGAGCGGCTGAAGGAGACCCGCAAGACGGTCCTGTTCGTCTCCCACGACCGGGAGCTGCTGTCCCGCGCGGCCGAGAAGATCGTGTCGGTCGAGCCGTCGCCCGCGGGCGCCGACGCCTGGGTGCACGGCGGCGGGTTCGCCACCTACCACGAGGCCCGGCGCGAACGCTTCGCCCGCTTCGAGGAGTTGCGCCGTCGCTGGGACGAGAAGCACGCCCAGCTGAAGAAGCTGGTGCTGAACCTCCGTCAGGCGGCCTCCATCAGCCATGAGTTGTCCTCCCGCTACCAGGCCGCCCAGACCAGGCTGCGCAAGTTCGAGGAGGCCGGGCCGCCGCCCGAGCCGCCGCGCGAGCAGGACATCAAGATGCGGATCAAGGGCGGCCGTACCGGCGTACGGGCCGTCACCTGCGCGGGACTCGAACTGACCGGGCTGATGAAACCCTTCGACCTGGAGGTCTTCTACGGCGAGCGGGTCGCCGTCCTCGGCTCCAATGGTTCCGGCAAGTCGCACTTCCTGCGGCTGCTGGCCGGCGAGGCCGTCGCCCACACGGGCGCGTGGAAGCTCGGGGCGCGGGTCGTGCCCGGGCACTTCGCCCAGACGCACGCGCACCCCGAGCTGATGGGCCGCGCGCTCCTCGACATCCTGTGGGCCGAGCACTCCCAGGACCGGGGCGCGGCGATGTCGAGGCTGCGCCGCTACGAGCTCACCCAGCAGGCCGAGCAGACGTTCGACCGCCTCTCCGGCGGCCAGCAGGCCCGCTTCCAGATCCTCCTGCTGGAGCTCCAGGGCGTCACGGCCCTGCTCCTTGACGAGCCCACGGACAACCTCGACCTGGAGTCCGCAGAGGCCCTCCAGGAGGGCCTGGAGGCCTTCGACGGCACGGTTCTCGCGGTCACCCACGACCGCTGGTTCGCCCGCTCCTTCGACCGCTACCTGGTCTTCGGCAGCGACGGCCGGGTCCGCGAGACACCGGAGCCGGTGTGGGACGAGCGGCGGGTGGAGCGGGTGCGCTGACCCGTCCGCCCGGCGCCGTCACTTCCAGCGCAGCAGCGCGCCCAGGCCGCCGGGCAGCACCCCGTCGCCCGGCTCGGTGACGGCGCGCGCCGTGGCGTCGGTCGTGGCCGCCGCCCGGATCAGGGCGTCGTCCGCGCGGGCCGCCCACGAGTTCTGCTCGCCGAGGATCTTCAGCTCGGTACGGCGCACGGCCAGCTGGTCGGCGTCCTCGCCGACCCAGACGTCGCGGTGCAGATCGGGGCCGTCCGGGCGGACCAGGAGCTCCGCCAGCCGGTGCTCACGGGCCGCCTCCACCAGCTCGGGAAGGCTCTCCACGGCCCGGACGCGGCCCTCCTCGTCCGGGGTGCGGGCCCCGAGGAAGCGCTCCAGCTCCGCATCGGTGCGCCGCCGCACGTGATCGGTCCTGACCTGCTCGACGTCGTCGTCCAGGAGCCGGCTGCCGCTGCCGTGCTCGGTCTGCGCCACGAGGTCCCTGATCCGCCGCGGCAGCCGCTGGTGCACGTCACGCCGCTCGCGCGGATCACCGACGAGGACCAGCAGGTCGGCGCCGGTCTCCTCCTGGCAGACGGTGAGCGCGTCGGCGATCTCCGCGGCGTTGTGCTCCCAGGTGTTCTCCACCTTCAGCTGGAAGTGCCGCTCCGACCAGTCGGCGCTGCTCGTGCGGTGCAACGGCCACTGCCGGCCCGCCACGGCGCCCGCCGGCCGCCGCTCCAGCGCGCTGCGCAGCTCGAAGTCGGCGCCCCTGCGATTGACGTAGGCGACGACACACACCGGGTTCTCCCCGACCAGGTCGAGCAGTGGTGTCGTACGCGGCAGCGGCGCCCAGTGGGCCAGGCTGCCGCCCGGTGGGGTGTGGGCCAGTACGGGATCCAGGACCACTGCGCCCGCCCGGGCGAAGAGGGCCCTGCCGTACCGGTCGGGGGAGTGGCGCAGATCCTCGATCGCGCTCTCCACCGCCCGGCAGGTGGCGTCGTCCGCGCCCTGCCCGGCCAGCTCGCGGGCCATCGCGGCGGCCGTCAGATGCAGTGCGTGGGCGGTGTCCTCCGCGTGCCGGGACGTGTCGACGTATACGGAGGCCCAGGGGCCCGGATGTTCGTAGAGTGGGTGCAGATAGGCGAGATCCATGGTTCTCTCCCGGATTCCGCTCGGAAGCAGTGCTCAGTAGTGCTCAGTAGTGCTTGACGGGCGGGTACCCGAACCCCATGAACGAACACGAAGAGTGGGACACCGCCATGACCGGAGTCGACCCCAGCCGCCTGGACGACCAGCAGCTCATGAAAGAGCTGGAGACCATCCACCGCACGCGCCACGACACCCTGCTGTACGGCTCCAGCGACGCGCTGCGCGCCCACAACGGCAGGATGGCCGAGCTGGAGGGCGAGTACCTGCGCCGCAACCCCCAGCGCCCGGTCGCCGCGGGCCGCACCCGGGCAGGCGCCCGGGAGCGGGGACGCGGGGCCCCGGAGAAGCCCCGCGTCTGACGTGCTCACGGCCATGAGGCCGGACCGGTCCTAGTGGCGGGCCGGTGGCCGGTCCCAGTGGCGGTGGGCGGCGACGGCGGTGACGAAGGCCCGCAGGAACTCCTCGCTCGCCGGGCCGGGGGAGGTGTCCGTGACGACACCGTGGTCGGCGACCACCTGGTGGAACTCGGTCGACAGCTGTACGCCCTCCGGCTCCAGGGCCGTCACCACCCCGACGCCCGAGCCGAGCGCGCCCACCGGCTTGCCGTGCCGGTAGGCGTCCCGTACGAAGCGCATCGCGTCCTGGTCGGAGACGGTCGGCGGGGTGCCCACCGGACCGCCGGGCAGCAGCACCGCGTCGTACAGCACGGAGGCGACGGTCGGCAGCGCGCGGTCGACCTCGTAGCTCTCCCCGTCGGCGCCGGTGACCTTTCCGTCCTGCGGGGCCAGCGCCTCGACGATCGCCCCCTCGGCGGTCAGCGCCTCCTTCACGGACGTCACCTGCTCGCCGTCCACGCCGTCGGCCACCAGCACCGCGATCTGCCGGGTGCGGATCGAGCCGTCGCCGCGCAGCGACTCCAGGCTCAGCGCGGGGGAGAGCGCCTTGTGCGGGCCCGCCTCGGCGGGGGCCGGCTCCGGCACTCCGACACCCTGGGCCACCGCCGCCGCCAACTCGCCGTCCACATGGGCCAGTTGCTCGACCGTACGGACCCGCACGCTCATCGCGTCGACCTTGCCGAGCTCGAAGCGGAAGGCGTCCACGATGTGCTGCCGCTCCCAGGGCGCCATGCTGTGCCAGAACAGGGCGGGCTGACTGTAGTGGTCCTGGAAACTCGGGCTGCGGCGACGGATCTTGGCACCGTCGACGCGCTCCGCGTAGTGCGTGTACGCGTGACCGTCGACGCCCGCGTGCGCCGGGCAGCCGCCACCGAGGGAGTTCGGGAAGTAGTTCGTCCCGCTGTGGATCCTGCTCTGCCCGTACCCGTCCCGCTGGTTCGTCCGCACGGGGGCCACCGGCCGGTTCACCGGCAGCTGCGCGAAGTTGGGACCGCCGAGCCGGATCAACTGGGTGTCCAGATAGGAGAAGTTGCGCGCCTGGAGCAGCGGATCGTTGGTGAAGTCGATACCGGGGACCACATTGGCCGTGTGGAAGGCCACCTGCTCGGTCTCGGCGAAGAAATTCTCCGGATTGCGGTCCAGCACCATCCGGCCGATCGGCCGCACCGGCACCTGCTCCTCGGGAATCAGCTTCGTGGCGTCGAGCAGATCGAAGTCGAAGGCGAACTCGTCGTCCTCCGGCACCAGTTGGACACCCAGCTCCCACTCCGGGTACTCGCCCGCCTCGATCGCGTCCCACAGGTCACCCCGGTTGAAGTCCGGGTTGCGGCCCTGGCACTCCTGCGCCTCGTCCCACACCAGCGAGTGCGCGCCGAGCTTCGGCGTCCAGTGGAACTTCACGAACGTGCCGCGCCCCTCCGCGTTCACGAACCGGAAGGTGTGCACACCGAACCCCTGCATCATGCGGTAGCTGCGCGGGATCGCCCGGTCCGACATCAGCCACATGATCGCGTGCAGCGTCTCCGGCTGAAGGGACACGAAGTCCCACAGGGTGTCGTGCGCGGACGCGCCCGTGGGGATGTCGTTGTGCGGCTCCGGCTTCACCGCGTGCACGAAGTCGGGGAACTTGATGCCGTCCTGGATGAAGAAGACCGGGAAGTTGTTGCCGACCAGGTCGTAATTGCCCTCGGACGTATAGAACTTGGTGGCGAAGCCGCGCACGTCCCGCACGGTGTCCGCGGAGCCCTTCGGGCCCTGCACGGTCGAGAACCGCACGAAGACGGGGGTGCGCACGGCCGGGTCCTGGAGGAAGGCCGCGCGGGTGAACTCCGCACAGGACTCGTACGGTTCGAAGTACCCGTACGCGCCCGCGCCCCGCGCGTGCACCACCCGCTCAGGGATCCGCTCGTGGTCGAAGCGGGTGAGCTTCTCGCGGAAGTGGAAGTCCTCCATCAGGGTGGGGCCGCGCTCCCCGGCGGCGAGCGAGTCGTCCGTGTGGTCGACCTCCACACCCTGGTCGGTGGTGAGCGGACCGGCGCTCGGGTCGTCCGCCCGGAAGCTGTCGCGCTGCTGCTGCTTGCGGTCCGTCATCAGCCCGCCTCCCTCGTGAAGACGTCCAGGAAGGTCTCGCAGAACGCCTTCAGGTCGTCCGGCTTACGGCTGGTGACCAGCTTGTTCGGGCCGTGGTCGCACACCTTGACCTGCTCGTCGACCC
>JABFXD010000063.1 GCA_013361925.1 Streptomyces sp.
GTCATCGGGTCGTAGTGGCGCGGGCTGACGACATGGTCGTCGAGGGGGACCGTCACCTGGACGGTGCCCTCCGCCTCGCCGAGGAAGAGGGCCGGGTCGTTGCAGTCGGCGTACCCGACGGAGTCGACGCCGTGCTGGGCGGCGTACCCGGCCCACCCGTGGTCGGCGACGACCAGGTCCGGCAGCGGACGCCCGTCCCGCTCCATGCCCGTCAGGATGGCCTTCATCGGCTCGCCCGAGTGGGTGTGCCACAGCGAGGCGCCGTGCTCCAGCATCGCCACGTCGGCGAACTGCATGACGTACCCCTCCTCCGTCTGAAGCCCCTCCGGGATGACGACGACCTCGCAGCCGGCCGCCCGCAGCGCGGCGGCGGTGGAGTGGTGCACCTCCAGCAGGCCGCCCGGGTGACCGGTGGCGAACAGCACCCGCTGCTGCCCCTCGGCGGCCTTCCGCAGCCGTGCCGCCATCCGGTCCAGGCCGTCGACCGTCAGCTCGGGGTCGATGGTGTCCTGGCCGTACCGGTACTCGGGGTCGTCGTTGACACCCACCCGCTCCGCCATCACCGCGAGCACGTCCTGCTCGTCGCTCCAGCGGTCGCCGAGCTCCAGGCCGAGCCAGTAGTGGCGGTTGCCGTTCGCGAGCTGACGGTAGTGGGAGAGGTTGTTCTCTCGGGGCGTCGCGACGTCGCCCGCGATGCGGGTCCGTACGAGGTGGTCGACGAGCTCGGCGCGGCTGGGAGTCCCGGGTATCGGCATGGGGTCCATTGTGAGGCAGGCGACTGTGCACGTGCCGGGTGTCCCGGACGCTGGGACGCGGGTCACTCACGCAGGGCGAACCACAACTCCATGCGTACGTCGGGGTCGTCGAGGTCGGCGTCGAGCAACCCCGCGCACTTGGCGACCCGCTGCCGCACGGTGTTGCGGTGCACGGCGAGCGCCACTGCCGTCCGGTCCCAACTGCCGTGCAGGGACAGCCAGGTGCGCAGGGTGTCCAGCAGGGCGGGGGAGCCGGCGAGGGGCGCGAGGAGGGCACGGGCGTGTGCCTCGGCGGCGTCGGGTGCGACCAGGGCGGCCAGGCGGGCGCGGCTGTCGTGCCGGACGAGCGGGGCACGGGTGGCACGGGCACGGGCCAGGGCACGGGCGGCCTGGGTGTCGGCGACGGCCCAGTCACGCGGCTCCACGGCGGCGCTCACGCCCAGGGCCCAGCCGGGCTGCGGGGCGGCCGGCTCCCGCTCGGCCGGCACGAGGACGCGTACGACGTCCTTCGCGACGTCGACCAGCGGCGACCCGAGCGCGGCGCCCAACGCGGAGGCCGCCACGGCATCCGGCGTCTGCGCATCGGGGCGGGCGTGCACCACGACCCACCGCCCGGCCCCCAGCAGCACCGCCACCTCCTCAGGACGGCCGCCCAGCAGCAGCCGTACCAACGCCGAGGAGCGGGCCGCTCCCGAGCCGCTCTGGTGCTCGCCGGTGAGGAGGGACAGCAGGACGGCGGCGACGGAGGCGATGGTGTGGTCGCCCGGCTCGCGGGCGGGGGCGGCCACCCCGAGGACGAAGCCCTGACCGGCGCCGAGGGCGTAGGCGGCGAGGTGGGTGCCGGCGGTGCTGTGGGTGGCGGAGGTGGGGGTGCCGGGACCGGAGGGGCGTACGACTTCGGCGAGCTCGGCCAGCGCGAGCCGGGCGGCGTCCTCCACGAGGCGCCCCGCCGCCGCGATCTCCGTTCCCTCCGGCCCGTACAGCACCGCCCGTCCCCCCACCCGCTGGGCCAGTTGGCGCAGGACGGACGGCACCGGGTCCGGGCGGGACGCGGCGGCGGCGAGGCTCTGCTGGGCCTCGGTCACGCGGCGGAGTTCGGCGAGGCGGGCCTGGGCCATGAGCTGCCACACCGCGCGGGCCACGCCGGAGAAGGTGGTCTGGGGCGGGACCTCGATCAGGGGGAGTTCGTAGGCGTCGCAGGCCGCCACCAGGGCGCGCGGCACCGTGTCGTGCACCGGCGCGACGCCGAAGCCGAGAGCCGCTCCGCCCGCCGCCACGATCCGGGCGACGTAGTCGTCGAAGTACGCCCCCGACCCCGCCGCCTCCGGCACATGCACGCCCGCGGTCAGCAGCAGCTCGCCGCCCAGCAGATACGGGTACGGGTCGGCCATCTCCGAGGTGTGCGCCCAGTGGATGACGGCGGCCGGGTCCACGGGGCCCGCGATCTGCCGCAGCGCGAGGTCCTCGCGGGCCAGGAGTGCGGCCAGCGGGACGGGTGGGGTGGGCGGGACGGCCGGGTCCGGCATGGTGTGCGTTTCCTTCACTCCGAACGGCCTCGATGGATGAAACGTACACTTCGCAGCCGCTTTCCGGCCACCTAGTGTCGGTGCTCGTCACCCGCCGGCGAGACCCGAGCGAAGGAGGGCCCTGTGGCCGTCGACTACACAGTGATCGTTGTCTATCTGCTCGGCATGCTGGCCGTGGGCTGGTGGGGCATGCGCCGCGCCAAGTCCAAGAGCGAGTTCCTGGTCGCGGGCCGCCGCCTCGGCCCCGCGATGTACTCCGGCACCATGGCCGCCATCGTCCTCGGCGGCGCCTCCACCATCGGCGGCGTCGGCCTCGGCTACCAGTACGGCCTCTCCGGCGCCTGGATGGTCTTCACCATCGGCCTCGGACTGCTGGCGCTGAGCGTCTTCTTCTCCGCCCGCATCGCCCGCCTCAAGGTCTACACCGTCTCCGAGATGCTCGATCTCCGGTACGGCGGCCGGGCCGGAGTCATCTCCGGCCTCGTCATGTGGGCGTACACCCTCATGCTCGCGGTCACCTCCACCATCGCCTACGCCACGATCTTCGACGTCCTCTTCGACATGAACCGGACCGTCGCGATCGTCCTCGGCGGCTCGATCGTCGTCGCGTACTCGACGCTCGGCGGCATGTGGTCGATCACCCTGACGGACATGGTGCAGTTCGTCGTCAAGACGATCGGCGTGCTGCTCCTGCTGCTCCCCATCGCGGTCGTCAAGGCCGGCGGCTTCGGCGAGATGAAGGCCAAGCTGCCGACCTCGTACTTCGACCCGCTCGGCATCGGCGGCGAGACGATCTTCACGTACGTGCTGATCTACACGTTCGGCATGCTCATCGGTCAGGACATCTGGCAGCGCGTCTTCACCGCACGCAGCGACACGACCGCCAAGTGGGGCGGCACGGTCGCGGGCACCTACTGCCTCGTGTACGCCCTCGCCGGCGCCGTCATCGGTACGGCGGCCAAGGTCCTCTACCCGAACCTGGCCAACGCGGACGACGCCTTCGCGACGATCGTCAAGGACGAACTCCCGGTCGGCGTACGGGGCCTGGTGCTGGCCGCCGCGCTCGCCGCCGTGATGTCGACGTCCTCCGGAGCGCTGATCGCCTGCGCGACGGTCGCCAACAACGACATCTGGTCGCGGCTGCGCGGAAAGGTCACGGGCGGCGAGCGGGACGAGGTGGCGGGCAACCGCGCCTTCATCCTCATCATGGGCGTCGGCGTCATCGGCACGGCCATCGCCCTCAACAACGTCGTCGAGGCGCTGACCGTCGCGTACAACCTGCTCGTCGGCGGCCTCCTCGTGCCGATCCTCGGCGGTCTGCTGTGGAAGCGCGGCACGGTGTACGGCGCGCTCGCGTCCGTGATCGTCGGCGGCCTCGCGGTCATCGGCCTGATGGCGGGCTACGGCATCCTCGCCAACGAACCCGTCTACTACGGCCTGCTGTCGTCCCTCGCCGCCTACGTGGTCGTGTCCCTGGCCACCCCGGCGACCGACGAGGCCGTCCTCACCGCCTGGCGCGAGCGGCTGGCCGGCCGTGGCGCCCCCGAACTCGTGTCCGAACCGGTCCCGGCTCCCCAGTAGAGTCGAGTGCAGATTCCGCACATACGTGATGAAGCGTAGGAAAGAAGGCATTACCCCATGAGCAGCAACGAGACGCCCCGCGGCCCCGTCGACTCCTCCCGCATCCCGCGGTACGCCGGCCCCGCGACCTTCGCCCGGCTGCCCCGCCTCGACGAGGTCGGCCGCGCCGACGTCGCCGTCGTGGGCGTGCCGTTCGACTCGGGCGTCTCGTACCGGCCGGGCGCCCGCTTCGGCGGCAACGCGATCCGCGAGGCGTCCCGGCTGCTGCGCCCCTACAACCCCGCGCAGGACGCGTCCCCGTTCGCCCTCGCCCAGGTCGCGGACGGCGGGGACATCGCGGTGAACCCGTTCAACATCAACGAGGCCGTGGAGACGATCGAGGCCGCGGCCGACGACCTGCTGGGCACCGGCGCCCGTCTGATGACCCTCGGCGGCGACCACACCATCGCCCTGCCGTTGCTGCGCTCGGTCGCCAAGAAGCACGGCCCGGTCGCCCTGCTCCACTTCGACGCCCACCTCGACACCTGGGACACCTACTTCGGCGCCGAGTACACGCACGGCACGCCGTTCCG
>JABFXD010000400.1 GCA_013361925.1 Streptomyces sp.
GCGGCACGGGACGCGCCAGGGTGTGCTGCGCGGACTGGTCGGCACCGGCGGTGTCATCACCTCGGCGGGTGTGGTGCTCGCCGCGACGTTCGCCGCCCTCGGGGTGATCCCGCTGGCCTTCCTGGTGCAGATCGCCTTCATCGTCGCCTTCGGCGTACTCCTCGACACGCTGGTGGTCCGCTCGCTGCTGGTGCCCGCCCTGGCCCGCGACCTCGGGCCCGTCGCCTGGTGGCCCGGGGCGAAGGCGTTCCCGACGGACGAGCCGCGAGAGGGAGTTGAGGCCGGCTGACAACGGGCGGAGTGTCCGCGCGGTTCCCGGGCAACCGGAGAGTACGACGGCGGTGAGGACCGCCGTCGTACCGAACCGAAGACGAACCAAAAGACGAACCGAAGATCGATGCCGGAGGTGATCGCCGCTATGGGCGCGAAGGTGTTGGAGCGATTCCCGGCAGGCGCTCCGCGCGGATCGTGGCCGGCGGAGGAGTACGCGGCACGGCGGCGCGCGGAGGGCGAGCCGGCGACGGTCGTGATGGACCTGAAGTCGGACGCGTTCCTCGTGGTGGTGCCGGGCCGGGAGGACGACCGGGCAGGGAGCTGACCGGGATCAGGCGCGGGCCTACAGGGTGCCGCCCAGCGCCCGGGCCCGCGCCACGAACACCTCGTGCAGGTCCAGCACCGCACGCGGCACCGGGTCCGCCCGGCGCCGTTGCAGCATCAGCAGCACCCGCGTCGCGTCCCCGGCGATCGGGCGGTGGGTGAGGACACCACCGCGTACGAGGGGATCGTCGATCACGCTGAAGTCCGGCAGGACCGTCACCCCCAGCCCTTCCGCGACCATCAGCTTGCCCATCTCGGCGCCGTCGGTGGAGTACGAGAACGACGGCGACCGCCCCTCCAGCAGCCGGTGCACATAGCGGTGCATCACATAGCCGGAGCGCATCGCGATGAGCGGCACCTCCAGTAGATCGGCCACCGACAGCGCGTCGCGTGCCGCGAGGGGACTGTCCGGACGCAGGCACACCACCGGGCGGCCCCGCAGCAACTCCGTGCCCTCCAGGCCGGCCGGGACGTCGTCGCCCTCCAGATGGTTGACGAGCCCGAGATCGAACCCGCCCTCGTCCAGCGCCCGTTGGATGTCGGTCTGCTGGGCGCCGACCACCTCGACCTGGGTGACCGGATGCGTGCCGCGGAACTCCCGCACCGCCGGGATGAGCAGCGGCACGGTCGCCGCGTTCACCGTGCCGACCCGCACCATCCGGCTGATGCGGTGCTGTTCGCCCGCCGCCGCCCTGAGCCGGTCCACCGCGTCCAGCACATTGATGATGTGCGGCAGCAGTTCCCGGCCCTCCGAGCTCATCGTCGCGCCCGAGCGTTTGCGCTCCAGGAGGTCCACGCCCAGCTCGCGTTCCAGATTGCGCACGGTCTCGCTCAACGCGGGCTGCGAAAGGCGCAGTTCCTCGGCCGCCCGGCGCAGCGAACCGAGCCGTGTCACGGCCGCGATGTATTCCAGCTGTTCGGTACGCACGCCTTGCAGAATGCGGGTGGTTTCCCGGCGCGTTCAAGGGTTTCCCTGTCACACGTTCGTGAAATTCAATGGTCCGGGATACGAGACCGGTCGGGTTCTCCTTGACGCTTCTCGCCGAGGACTGCGACGATCGACGGCATGAAGATGCGACTGGACCTCACGCGGCGACGCCATGTCGACCTCGCACGGGTTTCCAGCGCCTCCTGTTGCCCCGCGGCCTGATCACTCCACAGATTCGCCGCGCCCCCTCCGTTTTCCCGCCTGAATTCACCGCGCCCGCGCATTTCCTGAATTCGGCGTGCCCGAAAACATTCCGCAACAGGAGTTCCGCATGCCCGCAGAGCCCGTCAAATTCGCCTACTGGGTCCCCAACGTCAGCGGGGGACTCGTCACCAGCAGGATCGAGCAGCGCACCGACTGGGGCTACGACTACAACCGTGAACTCGCCGTCCTCGCCGAGAACAACGGCTTCGACTACGCGCTCAGCCAGGTCCGCTACATGGCCAGCTACGGCGCCGAGTTCCAGCACGAGTCGACCAGCTTCAGCCTCGCCCTGCTCCTCGCCACCGAGCGCCTGAAGGTCATCGCCGCCGTCCACCCCGGCCTGTGGCACCCCGGCGTCCTCGCCAAACTCGGCGCCACCGCCGACCACCTGTCCAAGGGCCGCTTCGCCGTCAACGTCGTCTCCGGCTGGTTCAAGGGCGAGTTCACCGCCCTCGGCGAACCCTGGCTGGAGCACGACGAGCGCTACCGCCGCTCCGAGGAGTTCATCCGCGCCCTGCGCCAGATCTGGACCGAGGACCACACCGAACTCGCCGGGGACTTCTACCGGTTGCGTGACTTCTCCCTCAAGCCCAAGCCCCTCAACACCCCCGAACGCCCGCACCCGGAGATCTTCCAGGGCGGCAACTCCACCGCCGCCCGCGCCATGGCCGGCCGGGTCTCCGACTGGTACTTCTCCAACGGCAAGGACTTCGACGGGGTCATCGAGCAGATCACCGACGTCCGCAAGTCGGCCGCCGAAGTGGGTCGTACGGCACCGAAGTTCGGCCTCAACGGCTTCCTCATCGCCCGCGACACCGAGGCCGAGGCCCGCGACACCCTGCGCGAGATCGTCGCAAAGGCCGACACCGAGGCCGTCGAGGGCTTCGGCGCCGCCGTGAAGCAGGCGGGCCAGTCCACCGCCGACAAGAAGGGCATGTGGCAGGACTCGTCGTTCGAGGACCTCGTGCAGTACAACGACGGCTTCCGTACCGGTCTCATCGGCACCCCGGAGCAGATCGCCGAGCGGATCGTCGCCTACAAGAAGCTCGGCGTCGACCTCCTCCTCCTCGGCTTCCTGCACTACCACGAGGAGGTCGAGTACTTCGGCAGGCGCGTGCTGCCGCTGGTCCGTGAGCTGGAGGCCCAGCTCCCCGAGTCCGTCCCCGCCCAGGTCTGAGGAGGCAACCGACATGAGCATCGCCACGAACGCCGACTGGCAGCACCGCCCCGCCCCCGAGACCGCCCAGGACTGGATCGCCCGCGCCGCCGAGGTCGCCGCCGTCCTCGCCACCGACGCCGCCGCCCGCGACCGGGCCGGCGCCACCCCGTACGCCGAGGTCCAGCTGCTCAAGGACGCCGGCCTCGTCACCCTGCTCGGCCCCACGGAGCACGGCGGCGCCGGCCAGGACTGGCCGACCGCGTACCGGGTCGTCCGCGAGGTCGCCAAGGCCGACGGCTCCATCGGCCAGCTCCTCGGCTACCACTACCTGTGGAACTGGGCCGCCCGACTGGTCGGCACCCGTGAACAGTGGGAGCACGTGGAGGCCGAGGCCGCGCGGGGCCGCTGGTTCTTCGGCGGGGCCGTCAACCCGCGCGACAAGGACGTGACCGTCACCGAGGACGGCGACGACCTCGTCTTCACCGGCCGCAAGACCTTCTCCACCGGCAGCAAGGTCTCCGACGTCACCGTCCTGGAAGGCGTCCTCGAAGGCACCGACGACCACGTCTTCGCGATCGTGCCCTCCGACAGCGAGGGCCTCACCTTCCACGACGACTGGGACAACATCGGCCAGCGGCTCACCGAGAGCGGCGGCGTCACCCTCGACGGAGTCCGCACACCGTGGTCGTCGGCGGCCGGGTACGTCGACAAGCAGTTCCGGCCGCGCACCTACAACACCCTCAACGTCCCCACCATCCAACTGGTCTTCGTCAACTTCTACCTCGGGATCGCGGGCGGCGCCCTGGAGACGGCCGCCGCCTACACCCGCACCAAGTCCCGCTCCTGGCTGCACGGCGGACACGAGCGCGCGGTCGACGAGCCGTACGTCATCGACATCTACGGCGACCTCACCGCCAAGCTCTGGGCCGTCGAGGCGCTCGCCGACGCCGTCGCCGCCGAGGGGCAGAAGCTGCACGACGACCCCGACGCGGTCACCGAGCAGACGCGCGGCGACCTCGAGGTACGGGTGGCGGCCGTGAAGGCCCGCGCCACCGACGTCGCCCTGGAGATCTCCAACAGGATCTTCGAGGTCACCGGCGCCCGTTCCACGGCCACCGCCGAGGGCCTGGACCGGTTCTGGCGCAACGTCCGCACCCACACCCTCCACGACCCCGTCGCCTACAAGCGACGCGAGGTCGGCCGCTGGGTCCTGGAAGGCGAACTGCCCGAACCCACCTGGTACTCCTGACCGCTTCCCCAGGGGCGCCCCCGCCTGAACCGGGCGCGCCCCGCCTCCTCGACAGTCCCGACAAAGGGACGTCTCCCCGAAAGAGGACCCATGGCCACCGTCCTGTCCGTCTCCGGCAGCCCCTCCGCCTCCTCCCGCACCAACCGCCTGCTGCGCCACCTCGACCAGCGGCTCGCCGCCCAGGGCCACCAGGTGATCCCCCTCGACGTCCGCACCATCCCGGCCGAGGCCCTC
>JABFXD010001063.1 GCA_013361925.1 Streptomyces sp.
GGGCACCTGAGCAAGCCACTCGACGGGGAAACGGGGACGGGGACATGGAGCGACTGGGCACGGGGATCGGCTGGCGGCCGGAGATCGCGGACGCCGTGGAGCGCATGCCGGGCATCGACTGGGTCGAGGTCGTGGCCGAGAACACCTGCCCCGGCCATCTGCCCGAGTCGCTGCGGCGGCTGCGCGAGCGCGGGGTGACCGTGGTCCCGCACGGTGTCTCGCTCGGCCTCGGCGGCGCCGACCGCCCGGACGAGGGGCGCCTGACGGCCCTCGCCGAGCGCGCCGAGGCACTGGGCTCGCCCCTGGTCACCGAGCACATCGCGTTCGTCCGGGCGGGCGGCCCCCTGACGGCCTCCCCGCGTCTGGAGGCCGGCCATCTGCTGCCGGTGCCGCGCACCCGCGACGCCCTCGACGTGCTGTGCGAGAACATCCGCGTCGCCCAGGCCGCGCTGCCCGTGCCGCTGGCCGTGGAGAACATCGCCGCGCTGATCTCCTGGCCGGGCGAGGAGCTGACCGAGGGGCAGTTCCTGTACGAGCTGGCCGACCGCACCGGCGTACGGCTGCTCATCGACGTCGCCAACCTCCACACCAACCACGTCAACCGCGGCGAGGACCCGGCCGAGGCCCTCGCCGACCTCCCGCTGGAGGCGATCGCCTACGTCCATGTCGCGGGCGGCTTCGAACGGGACGGCGTCTGGCACGACAGCCACGCCCACCCGGTCCCCCGCCCGGTCCTCGACATCCTGACCGACCTGGCCTCCCGGGTGACCCCGCCGGGCGTCCTGCTGGAGCGCGACGAGAACTTCCCCGAACCGGCCGAGCTGGAGGGGGAGCTGACGGCGATCCGGGCGGCGCTGGAGAAGGGGCGGGAGCAGAGGCAGGGGCAGGCACCGGTCATGGACGCCACCCGCGCCGGCACACCCGCTCCCGCCTCCGACCTCGTCCGCCAGCGCGTCGCCCTCGCGCAGACCGCGCTGCTGTCCGCCCTCGTCGCCGGGACCCCCGTGCCCGAGGGGTTCGACCGGGTGCGGCTCGGGGTGCAGGCGCGGGCGCTCGCCGGGAAGCGGGCGGACGTCGTGGCGAAGGTCGCGCCCGAGCTGCCGGGGATCCTGGGCGCGGAGTACCGGACCGCGTTCCTCGGGTACGCCCACGGGCACCCGATGACCGGCGGGTACCGCAGGGACGCGCTGGACTTCGCCGGGTACCTGCTGGCGGCGGAGGCGGTGCGGGACGAGCGGACGCTGGGTGAGCTGCGGGAGTGGTGGCTGGAGCGGTCGGGGTCACGACCGCGCTCGCACCGGCCGGGCGTGCGCCTCGCGCGGGCGACGCGGCGGGTGCTGCTGCGCCGCTGAGCGGACGGTCGCCGGCCGGCCCGGACCGCGCAGTAACATGCCAACTGCGCACCCGAAACGCACTGGCGTGCGGTGCCGCAAGCAGGAGGCACCATGCGACCCCGACCCCCCGTCCGAGGCCGAGGCATCTTCAGTGGCACCGGGCTCATCATCACCGGCCTGGCGGCGACCCTGGCTGCCCTGGTCTTCCCGGTCTGGTCGTACGCCGACCGGTCCGGCACCGGGGTCGACGTACTGAACGCCCAGACCGTGTCGACGCGGTACGGGCCGCTGTCCGCGCTCGACCGGGAGTTCGTCACCAAGGTCCGCCTCGCCGGGCTGTGGGAGCTGCCGGCCGGGCAGCAGGCCCTGCAGAAGGGCACCACGCAGGCCGTCCGCACGGCGGGGCAGCATCTGGTCGAGGGGCACACGTTCCTGGACGAGCGGGTGCGCGACGTGGCCTCGCAGCTCGGCCTCGCGCTCCCCAACGAGCCGAGCGACCAGCAGAAGCAGTGGCTGGCCACCCTGAGCTCGGCCCAAGGGACGGAGTACGACCGGCAGTTCGCCAACATCCTGCGCCTCGCGCACGGCAGGGTCTTCTCGGTCGTCGCCCAGGTGCGGGCCACCACCCGCAACTCCCTGGTGCGCGCCCTCGCCGACGACGCGAACACCACCGTCCTCGACCACATCAAGGTCCTGGAGGCCACCGGGTACGTCGACTGGGACGCCCTGGCCCAGGACATGGCCGCCGGTAGTACTCCCCCGATCACCAACACCCCCGGCCCACCCGGTCCGACGACCGATCCGAGCCCGGCCGTCCCGGTCACACCGCCGGCCTCCCCGACGTACTCACTGCCTCCGCCGGCCAGCAGCCCGCCGCCGAACGAGAACTGAGCAAGGCAGAGCGAGAACTGAGCGAGCCAAACGGAACATCACGGCCCGGCATCGCTCCGTCCGGATCGTGAACAAGGCATGGCGCCCTCGCGACCGATTCGCATAGAACAGCGTCATGTTCTGGGTCCTTCTCCTCCTGCTGGCCTGGGCCGCCGCCGGTACCGCGTGTACCCGGCTGTGCCTGGCCGCCGTACGTGCTGCGGCCGTGGACACGGAAGAAGTGGCCGCGGGCCGTGGGCACGATCTGACGCTGTACGAGGCGGCGTTCCTGTCCGGCGGTCCCCGCCGGGTCGCCGACCTCACCATGGTCTCGATGGCGCGCCAGCGCCGACTGCTCCTCGCGCACACCGGATGGGCGACGGTCGTCGACCCGCGCGGCCGGGACGAGATCGAGCGCTCCGTCATCGGGGCCATAGGTCCGGAGGGCCAGTCCCGCATCACCCCGGCGCGGGACGCCGCGGCCGGCGCGGCCCCGGTGCGCGGGCTCGCCGACCGTCTCGTCCGCGCGGGTCTCGCCGTGCCGGACGGGGCGCGTACGACGGTGGCGGCGGCGGTCCGTCAGGTGCAGCTCGCCTCACTCGTCGTCCTCGCGCTGGGTGCGACAGCGCTGCTGACGCCCGCTCCCTCGGAGATGCCGCGCCAGCTGATCGCCCTCTGGTTCGCGCTGCCCCTCGCTCTCACGCTGAGCTGCCTGGCCATCGCCCGGGTCGAGGTCCACCCGTACTCGCGCTGGGCGTCCCCCGCCGGCCAGCGCCTGCTCGGCGCCCTGGCCCGCCGCACCGGGGGCGGCGACGACCGCACCTACCTGACCACCGTCGCCGTACGGGGTATCCGCGCGGTCGGTGAACCGGATCTGCGCGCGGCCTTCGCCGACCGTGAGCAGCACTGGCGCGACGGGCACACCAGGGGCGCATAGGGGGCATTGGCGCCGACACCGGCCGGACGGTGCTTGCCTTCACCAACAACCGAACGAAACATCCCTTTTGTTGCTGCCGTGCACCGAAGGGATACGCGATGAGAGCCCCCGCCCTCTACTCGGCCGCCGGGACCTTGATCCTGACCACACTCGCGGCCGCCCCGGCCGGCAGCACCTCGCCCGGAGTTCCGGGCGGACTGCCGGGCGCGGTCGAGCTGCGGGGCACCGCGACGGCCGCCGCGCGGGCCCAGGCCGCCGGGATCGCTTTCGGCAAGTGCCCGGACGCTGAGGACCTGCCGGCCGCGATGCGGTGCGGCACGGTCACCGTCCCGCTCGACTACGCCCACCCCGACGGCAAACAGATCAAACTCACCGTCAGCCGGGTCCTGGCCACCCACAAGGACCCCCACAACAGCAAGCACAAGATCCCCGGGCAGGGCTCCCTGGTCTACAACCCGGGCGGCCCCGGCGCCTCCGGCATGTACTTCCCGCTCATCGGCTACCTGCCCGAGTGGAAGTCGCTCGCGGCGGCGTACGACCTCGTCGGCTACGCCCCGCGCGGCGTCGGCCGCTCCGCCCCGCTGTCCTGCGAGGACCCCAAGCACTTCGTCAAGGCGCCCTCACCGGCGCCGGTGCACCCCTCGGAGTCGTACAAGCAGGAGCGCATCGCCGAGGCGAAGGCGTACGCGCGCGGCTGTGCCAAGCGGGCGGGCAGCGCGCTGCGGCACTACACCTCGCTCAACAACGCCCGTGACCTCGACGTCCTGCGCGCCGCGCTCGGCGAGGACCGGCTGACGTTCATGGGGGCGTCGTACGGCACCTACTTCGGGGCGCTGTACGCGACGCTGTTCCCCTCGCATGTGCGGCGGATGGTGTTCGACGCGGCGGTGAACCCGGACCCGGAGCAGGTCTGGTACCGCAACAACCTCGACCAGTCGGCCGCGTTCGAGGACCGCTGGGCGGACTTCCGCGAGTGGGTCGCCAAGCACGACAAGGTGTACGGGCTCGGCGACACGGCGGAGAAGGTGCAGCACAGCTACGACAAGGCGGCGGCCCAGCTGGCGGCGGACCCGGCCGGCGGGAAGGTCGGGCCCGGGCAGTTGCAGGGGGCGTTCCTGTCGGCCGGGTACTACGACGACTACTGGCCGCATCGCGCCGAGGCGCTGTCGTCGTATCTGAAGGGCGACCCGAAGCAGCTGATCGCGCAGGCGGGGCCGCATCCGGAGGCGGCGAAGGAGGCCGAGAACTCCAACGCGGTGTACACGGCCGTCGAGTGCAACGACGCGGC
>JABFXD010000821.1 GCA_013361925.1 Streptomyces sp.
GCCGCCGTCATCGTCCAGCGCGCGTGCGCGTCGAGGGCGTGGAAACCACCCGCGACCTTGATCAGCCCGGCCCGCACCCCCGAGGTGCCGATGCCGTCGGTCAGTTCGGCGACGAAGACCTGCGCGAGGCGGGCACCGCGCAACTCCGCGAGGGCACGGTCGTCGTAGTGGACGGCCTGATGGAGCCCGGTCGCGGCGACGACGGCCACCCCCGTCTCCCGCGCCAGCGGCGGCAGATCGGCGGCCCGCCGCCCCAGACCGTACGGCGTCCACTGCACCACGGCGCCACCACCCTGGGCGCGGAAGGCGACCAGCTCCGCGCGGGCCGCGGCCACGTCCCGCAGTTCCTGGCCCGGGAGTTGAGGACTGCCGAAGAACAGGTGGTCGTGCGCGTCGCACACCCCGAGCGCCCCGGGATCCACGTCGCCGAGCACCGTACGGACCGTGCTCACCACTGCCGCCCCCGGGGCAGCCGACCCAGGCCCGGCGCCGACAGATGCAGCACCTGGAAGACCTCACCCTCGGCCTTCGGGGTGTCGTGCGCCCACAGCGAGAAGTGGACGAGCTCCCAACGGGAGGTGTCGACGACGGCCGCCGCGAGCAGCGCCCCGTCCCCGTCCGCCAGCCGCTTCGCCTCGTCCGCCGCGGCCGCGGTGACCTCCGCCGACTCGACGCCGTCCGGCACGGGTTGACGCCGCCGCACGGCGACCCGCGCGGGCGAGCCGACGGCGCCGCCCTCCTCGTACGCCAGACCGGTCCACTGCCGCACCGACGGCCGCCCGAAGTCATCGCTCACCCCCTGGAAACCGCCGCCCCAGAGGAAGGAGTTCATGCCCTCGACGGTGTTCCAGAGGTAGAACGGCGCGTACTGGTTCACCGGGGACGCGTCCACGCCGCGCTCCCGCATCAGATAGGCCTTCAGGCCAAGACCGTCCCAGTGGTCGAGCAGATGTCCCTTGGCGGCGACCCGAGCCCGGATGACGTCCATGTCGTAGGCGGCGGGCAGGGTGAGTTCGTACTGCATGGCGTGCATGCGGAAGGTCTCCCGGCTATCGAGGGGCGAGGAGCGAGAGCAGCCCCCTGACGCCCGCGTCGAACGCGGCCGGCGACCCGGACGCGCGAGCCAGGACGTAACCGCCCTGGACGGTGGCGACGACCGTCGCCGCGATGGCCTCGCCGTCCGGCGAGGGCCCGAACTGCCCCTGTTCCCTGCCCTCTTCGACGATCCCGGCGATCCGTTCCCGAAGCCAGTCGAGGGTCTCGTCGACCGGCGCGCGCAGCTCGTCGCTCGCGATGACGTCCGGATCCATGGTCAGCCCGCCGATCGGGCAGCCGCGCAGCACATCGCGCTCGCGCAGCAGATACGCCTCGATGCGCTCGTACGGCGTCCCCGGCCCGCCCAGTGCTTCCTCCGCGGTGGCCCGCATCTCCTCGGCGGTCCGCCGGATCGCGGCCAGCGCGAGATCGGGCTTGCCCTTGAAGTGGTGGTACATGCTGCCCTGCCCGGCGCCCGAGCGCTCCAGGATGGCCTTGGGGCTCGTCCCGACGTAACCGCGCTCCCACAGCAGCTCGCGGGTGGACTCGATCAGTCGCTCCGGGGTGCTCATGCGATCACTGTACATACTAGTAGTTACAGAAGGCCAGGGCGTCCGGGAACCTGGGAAGCAGTCCCGTTCGCCTCTCGTACTCCCGGCGAGGTACCCGCACTGCCGCTGGCTGTACGACGACTCGGACCCCCGGCCGAAGCCACTCTCGGGACATCACCGGAACACCTCACTAGGGAGATGACCCGAGATGCAGACCCTGGCGCACTGGGACGGCGGGCCCGGCCCGTGGATCCTTCTCTTCCCGCTGATCTGGGCCGCCGTCGTGGTCGGCGCCGTCACCGTCCTGCGCCGCACGGTGTGGCGGGGTCGCGGCGGTCCGCGCCGGTTCGCCGTCGACGACCACTCGCCCCTCACCGTGCTCGGCCACCGCTTCGCCTCCGGCGAGATCGACGAGGACGAGTACTGGCGCCGGCTCTCCGTCCTGGACGAGCAGTTCGGCCGCCGTTCGGGCAAGGGCGGTGCGGCATGACCGTCACGACCGAGGTGCGCACCGCCGCACGCGTCGTGGACGCGGTCAAGGTGTACGGCGGTGGCGACACCGCCGTACGCGCCCTGGACGGCGTGAGCATCGCCTTCCCGGCGGGCCGCTTCACCGCGATCATGGGACCGTCCGGCTCCGGCAAGTCCACCCTCATGCACTGCGCGGCCGGTCTCGACACGCTCAGCGCGGGCGCCGCGTACATCGGAGAGACCGAACTGGGCTCTCTGGACGACCGTCGGCTCACTCTTCTGCGCCGCGACCGGGTCGGCTTCGTCTTCCAGGCGTTCAACCTGGTGCCGACGCTGACCGTCCGGGAGAACCTCACGCTTCCCCTCGACCTGGCCGGCGGCACCGGCGACCAGGAGTGGATCGAGGCACTG
The DNA here is from genome assembly GCA_013361925.1 of Streptomyces sp. Taxonomy (GTDB): domain Bacteria; phylum Actinomycetota; class Actinomycetes; order Streptomycetales; family Streptomycetaceae; genus Streptomyces. The sequence continues at coordinate 2,469 of JABFXD010000821.1, forward strand.
ATCGACGTCGTCGGCCTCCGCGACCGGCTCCACCACCGTCCCTCCGAGCTCTCCGGCGGCCAGCAGCAACGCGTCGCCGTGGCAAGGGCGTTCGCCGGCCGGCCGGACGTCGTGTTCGCCGACGAGCCCACCGGCAACCTCGACTCCCGCTCCGGCGGCGAGGTCCTCGGCCTGCTCGGCCGCACGGTGCGCCACACGGCCCGCACGGTCGTCATGGTCACCCACGACCCCGTGGCCGCCGCCCACGCGGACGAGGTCGTGTTCCTCGCGGACGGGCGCCTGGTGGACCGGATGACCGCACCGACCGCGGAACGGGTCCTGGACCGCATGAAGGCCTTCGACACGGGGACCGGGTCCCCGGTCTCGGAGGTGCCGTCATGAAAGCCGTCGTACGCCTGAGCGTGTCGTCCCTGCGTGCCCACAAGCGGCGCTTCGCCGGAACCTTCCTGGCCGTCTTCCTCGGCGTCGCCTTCCTGGCGGGCACCCTCGTCATGGGGGACACCCTGCGCGCCAGCTTCGACACGATGTTCGGGCGCGCCACGAGCGGCACGGACGCCGTGATCCGCAGCGCGGACGCCATCACCACCCCCGGTGAGAGCCAGGGCGTGCGGCAGCCGGTCCCCGTGGACCTGGTGAGCGCCATCGAGAAGGTCCCCGGCGTGGCCGCGGCGGTCCCCGACATCCAGGGTGCCGGGCAGCTCGTCGGCGCCGACGGTGACCCCATCGGCGGCAAGGGCCCGCCCACCCTCGCCGGCAACTGGATCGCCGACCCCGAGCTCAACGCCTACCAACTCGCCGAGGGCCGCGCCCCGGTCAGGTCCGGCGAGGTCGTCATCGACCGGGGCACGGCCAAGCGGGGCGGCCTGCACATCGGCGACACGACCGTCCTGCGCACGCCCGACCCCGTGAAGGTGACCGTCGTCGGCCTCGCGACCTTCGGCGGCGAGGACGGCATGGCCCAGGTGACCTTCACCGGCATGACCCAGGCGGACGCCGAGAAGTACCTGACGGCCCGCCCGGGCGAGGCGTCGACCCTCCAGGTCCGGGCCGCCCCCGGCGTCGGTCAGGAGCAGCTCGTCGACCGTCTGACCTCCGTGCTCCCCAAGGGAGTCGAGGCCATCACCGGCCAGGAGTCGGCCGAGGAGAACACCGAGATGATCTCCAGCCAGTTCCTGACCGTCTTCACCCTCTTCCTGCTCGTCTTCTCCGGCGTCGCCCTCCTGGTCGCCACGTTCTCCATCCACAACACCTTCGCGATCGTCGTCGCCCAACGCACCCGCGAGAACGCCCTGTTGCGTGCCCTGGGCGCGTCCCGCCGCCAGCTCACCGCGTCGACCCTGATGGAGGCCACGGCCGTCGCGGTCACCGCCTCCCTGGTGGGCCTGGTGGGCGGGGTGGGCGTCGCCGCGGGTCTACAGGCCCTGTTCCCGGCGATCGGATTCCCCTTCCCCGAGGGCGAGTTGGTGGTGAGCGGTCTGTCGATGCTGCTGCCGCTCGCCGTGGGTGTCGTGGTCTGCCTCGGCTCCGCGCTCATGCCCGCCGTACGGGCGGGCCGCACCGCCCCGATGGCGGCCCTGCGCGAAACGGCCGTCGACACCTCCGGCGCCTCCCCCGCCCGGGCGGTCACCGGCCTGGGCCTGGCCGCCCTGGCCCTGGGAACGACGGTCAGCGGCGTCCTGCTCACCCCCTCGCTCTGGCTCGCGGGCACCGGCGCCGTCCTCGCCCTCGCCGCGTTCGTGGTCCTCGGTCCGACCGCCGCCACGACGGCCGTCCGTGTCCTGGGGAGCCCCCTCGACCGGCTGCGCGGAGTCACGGGCGGCCTGGCGCGCCGCAACGCCCTGCGCAGCCCCAAGCGCACGGCGGCCACGGCCGGTGCGCTGATGATCGGCGTGGCCGTCGTCTCCCTCTTCACGGTCTTCGCGGCCTCCCTCAAGGCGACGATGGACCAGACCGTCTCCCG
>JABFXD010000482.1 GCA_013361925.1 Streptomyces sp.
TGTCGAAGCCCCCGTGTTCAGCCCGGCCGCCGTCGTCGCCTCCTGCGTCGGCTTCGTCCTCATCGGGGCGTTGCAGGCGCTGTACGGTCCGGCGATCCCCGCGTTCCGCGCGGAGTTCGGGCTGTCCCCGTCCGGTGCGGGGCTCGGGCTGAGCGCCCACTTCGTCGGCGGGGTGGGCGGGGTGCTGCTGTGCGACCGGCTCTACGGCCGGGTCGGCAACCGGCGGCTCCTCGGCGGCGCGTACCTCCTCATGGCGGCCGGTGCCGCGCTCTTCGCCCTCGCGCCGAACTGGCCCGTCGCCCTCGCCGCCGCCCTGCTGGCCGGGCTCGGCTTCGGCGGCATCGACTACGGCCTCAACCAGCTGTTCGCCGTCGGCTTCGGCCACCGCTCCACCGCCATGCTGAACATCCTCAACGCCCACTTCGGCATCGGCGCGATCCTCGGCCCGGCCCTCATCGGCACGGTCGGCGCCGAGCACTACCCGGCCGTCTTCGCCGGCTTCGCACTGGCCAACCTGCCCCTGCTGTGGTGCCTGAAGGGCGTACGGGACCGGGCACCGCAGCCGTCCGAGGGGGCGTACGACACCGGCGGCGCCCTCGGCCGCAGCCTCGCCTCCGTGCTCGGCGTGTTCGTCGCCCTCTACGTCCTGCACGTCGGCATCGAGGCGGGCGTCGGCGGCTGGGAGCCCACCCATCTGGAGACCGTCGGCTACGGCGCCGGGGTCGCCGCCACCGCCACCTCCGTGTACTGGCTGATGATGACCGTGGGCCGGTTCCTGGTCGCCCCGATCGCCCTGCGCCACTCGCCCCAGGCCATCATCACCGTCTCCTGCGTCGGCATGACGGTCTGTCTGCTCCTGGCGTCCATAGGCGAGTTGGCGCCCTACGCCTACGCCGGCGTCGGCCTCTTCATCGCGCCGATCTTCCCCACCGGCCTGCCCTGGCTGCACCGGGCCGCCCCGCGCGCCCGGCGCGCCGGAGCCCTGGTCATCGCCGCCTCCATGGTCGGCGGAGTGGTGGCCGGGCCGGCGCTCGGCAAGGCCATCGAGTGGTCCGGCGTGGAGGCCGTACCGCTGCTTCTCGGGGGTGTCTCGGCGCTGTGCCTGGCCGCGACCCTCTGGCTCATCCGCAGTACCCGAACCCACGCGCACTGAAGGGAAGCCCCGCATGTCCGCACTCACGACCACGTCCGACGGATTCCTGCTGCACGGCGAGCCGTTCCGCATCGTCTCCGGCGCCATGCACTACTTCCGCGTCCACCCCGACCAGTGGGCCGACCGGTTGCGCAAGGCCCGCCTGATGGGCCTGAACACCGTCGAGACGTACGTCCCCTGGAACGCCCACCAGCCCGACCCCGAGGGCGAGTTGGTCCTCGACGGCATCCTCGACCTGCCCCGCTATCTGGCCCTCGCCCGCGAGGAGGGCCTCAACGTCCTGCTGCGCCCCGGCCCGTTCATCTGCGCCGAGTGGGACGGCGGCGGCCTGCCCGGCTGGCTCACCTCCGACACCGACATCGCGCTGCGCAGCTCCGACCCCCGGTTCACCGCCGCCATCGACCGCTACCTCGACCAGCTGCTGCCCCCGCTGCTCCCGCACATGGCGGCACGCGGCGGCGCGGTCATCGCCGTCCAGGTGGAGAACGAGTACGGCGCCTACGGCGACGACACCGCCTACCTCAAGCACCTCGAACAGGGCTTCCGCGACCGGGGCGTCGAGGAACTCCTCTTCACCTGCGACCAGGTCAACCAGGAGCACCTCACCGCCGGCAGCCTGCCCGGCGTCCTCACCACCGGCACCTTCGGCGGCAAGATCGACTCCGCCCTCGCCGAACTGCGCACCCACCGGCCCGAAGGCCCGCTGATGTGCGCGGAGTTCTGGGTCGGCTGGTTCGACCACTGGGGCGGCCCGCACCACACCCGCAGCGCCGCCGACGCCGCCGCCGACCTGGATCGGCTGCTCTCCGCGGGCGCCTCGGTCAACATCTACATGTTCCACGGCGGCACCAACTTCGGCTTCCACAACGGCGCCAACCACCACCACACCTACGAGCCCACCGTCACGTCCTACGACTACGACGCCCCGCTCAGCGAGTCCGGCGACCCCGGCCCCAAGTACCACGCCTTCCGCGAGGTCATCGCCCGCCACGTCCCCGTACCGGACGAGCCCGTCCCGGCCCCCTCCCGCAAACTCGCCCCGCTCACCGTCGAGCTGGACCAGCGTGCCCCGCTCCTCCCGCACGCCGCCACCCTCGCCGCACCCCTGCGCACCGAGTCCCCGGCGATGATGGACGAACTCGGCCTCGCCTCCGGCTACGCCCTCTACCGCGCCGTCCTCCACTCGGCCGGCCCCGGCTTGCTGCACTTCACCGGCGGCGTCGGCGACCGCGCCCAGGTCTTCGTGGACGGCGCCCCCGTCGGCGTCCTCGAACGCGAACGCCACGACGAGACCCTCGCGGTCCACGTGCCCCGCGCCGGCGCCACCCTGGAGGTGCTCGTCGAGAACATGGGCGGCGTCAACTACGGCCCCCGCATCGGCACCCCCAAGGGCCTGCTCGGCCCCGTCACCCTCAACGGCGCGACCCTGCACGGCTGGGACTGCCACCCGCTGGCCCTCGACGACCTCGCCGCCGTGCCGTTCGCACCGTCCGACGCGGCCACCGCCTTCGAACCGGCCTTCCACCGGGGCACCTTCGAGGTCGCCGAACCCGCCGACACCTTCCTGTCCCTGCCCGGCTGGACCAAGGGCCAGGCCTGGATCAACGGCTTCCACCTCGGCCGCTACTGGAACCGCGGCCCCCAGCACACCCTGTACGTCCCCGGCCCGGTCCTGCGCGCCGGCGGCAACGAGCTGATCCTGCTCGAACTGCACGCCACCACCGCCACCCGTGCCCAGCTGACCGACAGCCCCGACCTCGGACCGGTGAACCCCTGATGGCCCACCACCGCCTGCGCGTCCCCGCGGCGCCGCCACCCCCGCTCACCGGCCATCTGCCCTTCACCGACGCACCGGGCGTCGCCGACCCGATCGAGGTCACCAGCCGCTACCTCACCCGCGGCGGCCGCCCCTGGTTCCCGGTCTCCGGTGAGTTCCACCTCACCCGCTACCCGGCCGCCGAGTGGGAGGAGGAACTGCTGAAGATGAAGGCGGCCGGAGTGACGGTCGTCGCGAGCTACCTCATCTGGATCCACCACGAGGAGACCGAGGGCCGCATCCGCTTCGACGGCGACCGCGACCTGCGCCGCTTCGCCGAACTCTGCGCCCGCCACGGCCTGGACTTCATCCCGCGGATCGGGCCCTGGGTGCACGCCGAGGTCCGCAACGGCGGCCTGCCCGACTGGGTCCTGGCCCACGACTGCGTCCCGCGCACCGACGACCCGGCCTACCTGGAGCTGGTCCGCCCCTGGTACGCGGCGATCGCCGCACAACTCCGCGGCCTCGACCGCGCCCACGGCGGCCCGATCGTGGCGATCCAGATCGAGAACGAGCTCTACGACCAGCCCGGCCACCTGCTCACCCTGAAGCGCATGGCCCAGGAGGCCGGCCTCAGCGCACCCCTGTGGACGTCGACCGCCTGGGGCGGCGTCCAGCTCCCGCCCGACGAACTGCTGCCCCTGTACGGCGGCTACACCGAGACCTTCTGGACCGAGGCCGACGGCGGCTGGCCCGACACCTGCCGCAAGCACTTCTTCTTCACCCACCAGCGCGACGACGAGGGCATCGGCGCGGACCTGCGCCCGGTGACCGCCGTCCGCGGCAGCGCCCCGGACGCCTCCGCGGACCGATTTCCCTGGGCCACCTGCGAGTTGGGTGGCGGGATGGCGGCCTCCTACCACCGGCGCCCACGCGTGGACGCCGCCGACATCGCCGCACTCGGACTCACCAAGATCGGGTGCGGATCGGTGTGGCAGGGCTACTACATGTTCCACGGTGGGACCAATCCTGTAGGTGAGTTGACGACCCTTCAGGAGTCCCATGCCACGGGATATCCCAACGACCTCCCCGTGCTGACGTACGACTTCCAGGCCCCGCTCGGCGAGTACGGGCAGTACCGGCCGGTGTACGACGAACTCCGGCTCCAGCACCTGCTGTTGGCGGACTTCGGTCAGCTGATCGCGCCGATGGCGAGCGTGCTGCCGGCCGAACAGCCGCGGGGACAAGGGGACCGGGAGACGCTGCGGTGGGCAGTGCGCGGTGATGGTTCGTCGGGGTTCCTGTTCGTCAACAACCACCAGCCGCACGAGCCGTTGCCGGATCACCCGGGGACTTCGTTCGGTGTCGCCTTCGAGGACGGGGAGTTGAGCTTCCCGTCCGAGCCGGTGACCGTGCCGTCCGGGGCCTCGTTCTGCTGGCCGCTGCGGCTGGACGTGGGCGGGGTGCGGGTGGAGTGGGCGACGGCTCAGCCGGTCTGCACGGTGGAGGACGA
>JABFXD010000945.1 GCA_013361925.1 Streptomyces sp.
CTTGATGTCGTACTCGCCCTTGCCGTCGTCGTCGGTGAAGCCCACGGTCGCGCCGTTCATGCGCGTCTCCTTGAACTTCTCGGACATCACCATGATGCCCTCGTACGTCTTGTTCTCCGGGGAGCCCGCCGAGATCGGGATGGTCTTGATCGTCTTGCCGTCCTGCGTGACCTTCATCTGCTTGGTCTTCGCGTCGACGTACGTGATCTGGTTACGGCCGATCTTGAAGGTGACCGTCTTCTGCTGGACGCCGTAGACACCGTCCGCGCCCTCGACACCGTCCAGCGCGAGCTTCAGCGTGACGGTGGAGTTCTCGGTCCAGTAGTCCTCGGGACGGAAGTCGATGCGGTTGGCGTTGAACCAGTGGCCGACGACCTCCTGGCCGCTGGACGAGGAGACCGTGATGCCCTTCTGGACGGCCGCCTTGTTGGTGATCGCCTTGTCGAAGTTGATCGACACCGGCATACCGACGCCGACCGTGGAGCCGTCGTCCGGCGTGAAGTAGCCGAGGAAGCTGTTGGACGGGGAGACCGTGGTGAAGGACGCGTTCTCGTGGGCCACGCGGCCGTCGGAGTCCTTCGCCTCGGCGTTGACCTTGTAGGTCGTCGACCGCTCCAGCTGGGCGCTGGGCTTCCAGCTGGTCTTGTCCGCGGATATCGCGCCGCTGACCGCCGCGCCGTCGGCGGTGGTCATCGTGACCTCGGTGAGCGTGCCCTTGCTCACGGTCACGGCCGCGGAGTTGTTGATGGAGGCGTTCTCGGAGCCGTCCTTGGGCGTGATCTTGATGTCGGCCTCGGACGTCTTCTTGGCCGCCGCCTCGTCGGCCTTGGCCTGCGAGGTGTCCTTGCTGCCGCTGCCGGAGGCGTCTGCGTCGCCACCGGAACACGCCGAGAGCACCAGCACACCGCCGAGCAGTGCGGACGCGACCGCCAGGCCCCTGCGCCGCTTACTGACCGTCATCACACGCTTCTCCATCGTTGCCGATTCCCCAAAGACCCGAGAGCCCCCCGTCAAACCCGAGAGTCCCGTCAATGAAACCTAAACGCTACGACCGGTTCGTCCCGTTCCACATTCTTCGAACGTGTGGGGCACACCACGTCCGCCGTTGCGGGTGGTGCGGCTGCCGGTCCGTGCGCCCCCTGAGACGACGAAACCCCGGACGGCGGTTGCCACCCGGGGTCACGATTTCCCCAAGGGAGCTCAGCCGACCGCCTCTTCCTCGTCCGCGTCCTCATCATCCTCGTCGAGGTCCCAGTCCGGCGAATCCGGGTCGTAGTCGATCCGCTCGCTGGACCAGGAGGCCTGCACCAGCTCGACCCCGGGCACCTCGCTGACCAGGTCGAACGGGTCGACGAGATAGGCGAGGGCCTCCGCGGTGTCTTCCGTCACAGCCCCCTCGGCATGCGCCTGCTCATCGGCCGGCATCTCCACATCGTCGGCGATCCGCTCCAGCGCGGCCTTGGTGACGGCGTCCTCCTGCTCGATCTCCACCACCAATTCCACCCGAAGCCGCACAAACCGTGAAGTCTCTTCAGTGCTCATGTCCCGGAGAGTACGGCCCTTTTCTCCCGTGACTTTCCCGTGACCCGCGCCTTTCACTAACATCTGCCCACACGGCCAATTCGCCAGCGCCACAAGGGGATCGATATTCCGTGTCATCCGCTCGCCGTTCGTTGCTGACCGCCACCGCCGCGGGCACGCTGCTGTGTGCCCTGTGGTTCGTCCCGTCCGCCAACGCGACCCAGGACGAACCGGCGAGATCGCAGGTCACGCAGCAGGCCAGGGTGTCCACCGTCAGCACCGAGGGCACCGTCGAGGACACGCGTCTCGCCGACACCGGAAGCTTCGACACCACCCCGTACGTCGTCGGCGGTACGGCGTTCCTCGCGCTCGGTGCCGGATTCGTCACCTACTCCGTACGCCGGGAACGTCACGGTTTTTGAATCGACTTGACGGACCTTTGACCAAAACCTCATAGTCCGCTCATGAAGAGATCATCGGGGGCCCGCATAGCGGCCACGCTCACCGTGAGCGCGCTGTCGCTCGCCCTCATCACCGGCTGCTCCGACAAGGGTTCGGACGACACCAAGGGCAGCGACGCCAAGGAGTCGGCCGCCTCGTCGGCGCCGGCCGCGAAGGCGCTGACCTCCGCCGAGCTGGAGAAGCTGCTGCTCGCCAAGGGCGACATCAAGGGCTTCGAGGCCGAGTCGGGCGACGACACCCTCCCGAAGTCCAAGAGCGACGTGAAGACCGACAAGGCGGAGTGCGACCCGCTGGCCTGGGCCACCGCCGCGCTCGCCCCGGGCGACACGGACGCCAACGCCAGCAACACGCTCACCGCGGAGACCTCGGCGGCCTCCAAGGACCCGTCGGACCTCAGCGAGTCCGACATCGAGAACGCCTTCGACGTGAGCATCACGTTCGTCGGTCTGTCCTCGTACGACGGCGACGGCGCCGAGAAGGCCGTGAAGGCCGTCTCCGACGGTGTGACGGCCTGCTCCGGCGGTTACGGCATCAAGGCCGAGGGCGAGAACTCCAAGGTCATCAAGGTCGCCACGGCGAAGAGCTCCGGCGCCGGTGACGAGTCGGTGGCGTTCTCCGAGGACGTCGACATGGACGGCGAGGGCACGGCCACGTTCCTCACCGAGGTGGTCCGCAAGGGCAACACCGTCGCGACGTTCTACTCCGTCAACCTGGCCGCGCTGGGCAAGGGCGGCAAGACCGAGATCCCGGCCGAGGTCGTCACGGCCCAGGTCGCCAAGCTCAAGTAAGCACCCGTACAAGCACTCGTAAGAAGAGGGGCCCGGTCACCCGACAGGGCCCCTTTCGGCTGCCTGCGGCCTACTGGAGCGGCCCCGTCACCGACTCCGCCGCCGCCACCAGCTGCCCGCCGCGCACGAACGCGTCCGCCGCGGCCAGGTCCGGGGCCAGGAAGCGGTCGGGGCCCGGCCCCTGCACACCGGCCTTGCGTACGGCCTCGATGACCGCGCGCGAGGCGGGCGCCGGGGTGAGTCCCTCGCGCAGTTCCACGGCGCGCGTGGCGGCGTACAGCTCGACGGCGACGACCCGGGTGAGGTTGTCGACGGCGGTGCGCAGCTTGCGCGCGGCGGACCAGCCCATGGAGACGTGGTCCTCCTGCATGGCGGAGGACGGGATGGAGTCCGCCGACGCCGGTACGGCCAGCCGCTTCAGCTCGCTGACCAGCGCGGCCTGGGTGTACTGGGCGATCATCAGCCCCGAGTCCACGCCGGCGTCGTCGGCGAGGAACGGCGGCAGCCCGTGGCTGCGGTTCTTGTCGAGCAGCCGGTCGGTGCGCCGCTCCGCGATGGACGCGAGGTCGGCGGCGGCGATGGCGAGGAAGTCCAGGACGTAGGCCACGGGCGCGCCATGGAAGTTGCCGTTGGACTCGACCCGCCCGTCGGGCAGTACGACGGGGTTGTCGACGGCGGAGGCCAGCTCCCGCTCGGCGACGAGCCGGGCGTGCGCCATGGTGTCGCGTCCGGCGCCCGCGACCTGCGGGGCGCAGCGCACCGAGTAGGCGTCCTGGACGCGCGGGGCGTCGTCCTGGTGGTGGCCGGTGAGCTGGGAGTCCTTCAGCACGGCCAGCATGTTGGCGGCGCTGGCGGCCTGCCCCGGGTGGGGGCGGATGGCGTGCAGCTCGGGCGCGAGGACCTTGTCCGTGCCGAGGAGGCCCTCCAGGGACAGCGCGGCGGTGATGTCGGCCGACTTGTAGAGCATCTCCAGGTCGGCGAGGGCCATGACCAGCATGCCGAGCATGCCGTCGGTGCCGTTGAGGAGCGCGAGGCCCTCCTTCTCGCGCAGTTCGACGGGCGCGATGCCGTGCTCGGCGAGCAGCTCACCGGCGGGCCGCACGAGTCCGTCCGGGCCTTCGGCGTCCCCCTCCCCCATCAGCGTCAGGGCGCAGTGGGACAGCGGCGCGAGGTCGCCGGAGCAGCCGAGGGAGCCGTACTCGTGCACGACGGGGGTGATCCCGGCGTTCAGCACGTCGGCCATGGTCTGCGCGACCTCGGGCCGCACACCGGTGTGGCCGGAGCAGACGGTCTTCAGCCGCAGGAACATCAGGGCCCGGACGACCTCCCGCTCGACGCGCGGCCCCATGCCGGCGGCGTGCGAGCGGACGATGTTGCGCTGCAGCTGAGCACGGAGCTCGGTGCTGATGTGCCGGGTCGCCAGGGCGCCGAAGCCGGTGCTGACGCCGTAGACCGGTTCGGGCTTGGCGGCCAGCGCGTCCACGATCTCGCGGGCGGCGGCGAGGGCCGCGACCGCCTCCCCGGAGAGCTCGATGCGGGCGCCGTCGCGCGCCACGGCGAGAACGTCGGACGCGGTCACCCCGGACGTCCCCACCACCACAGTGTGCATATCCATATTCAGGAGCGTACGCAGTGAAGACGAAGATGTC